>NZ_AZUS01000016.1:0-197664 GCF_000527195.1 Streptomyces sp. CNH189 | reverse complement strand
CCTCCATCGGCTCGCGGGCCCGGTCCGTCTCACCGCGCTGGGAGGTCAGGACGGCACGAAGGAGTTCGACGCTCGGTTCGACGACGGCCTCGGCGGGCGTGCCCTGGTGCAGCGCGTCGTCCGTCGCGAGCCGGGAGAAGTAGTCGAAGGCGATACGGGCGACGGGGTTGCCGGGTCCCAGGGCGAGTGCGCCGGTGTCCCGCAGCAGCCGGTCGGGCAGCGCGAGCGCCGAACGCGGGAAGCGCAGGAAGTGGTGGTCCACCCCCTCCTCGAAGAGGAGTGTGTACGGTGCGATCGACTCGTAGACGGCGAACTCGCCCGGCCTCAGCAGGCATTCACGGCCTCTTTGCGCCACCAGGCTGGTGCCCGAGACCTGGAGACCGAGGAAGACGGCAGGCTCCTCGTCGTCCCGCCGGGCCTGTGGAGCCGTGCGGCGGATGGTGACCGCGGTCGCCCGCGCCGAACAGGTCCGCAGCGGGCCGACAGTGCTCAGCCCGATGCGCACGGACATGTCCTCGGCCGGCGGCCCGTGGTCGATGTCGACCGCCACCACGCCTTCCCACACCGCGTGCCGGACCACTTCCTCCCGGTCACGCGGCGGCACGAAGGCCGTGTCCAGAACAGGGCTCATGCCGCCGGCCCCCACCCGCTCCGATGACGCGAACGACCCTGCACGACCGCGGTCCGTACTCTCATCCGCCCCCCTGATACACGCGGCTCGCGACACCGACCCGAAGGGGGCACCCTCCCGCAGCGGTGCCGGTGTCCCGAGCCGTGCACGACCGACGAAGTCTCCTGCACGGACGACACAGTCCGCCGCCCGTCGCGGATTAAGTTTCATGCCCGAGCCAGCAACTGAGACGACGTCACCTACCAGGAAGGTTGCATCGTGCAAGGAGAAATGACGGGACGCCGTACCCGGTTCGGCGTGCTGGGGGCCGCGGTGCTCTTCCTCGCCGCCGGCCTGACGGCCAGCCCGGTGATGACCGCGCCGGCCCACGCCGCCTACGGCCCGTGCAACACGATGGTCAAGCGCACCGACGGCGTGGCCGTCTACAACTACTACCGGGTGCCCGCGCGCACCGGTAACGGCCTGAACTGCTACATGCAGTGGCAGACGGGCAGCGAGAACGCGGTGAAGGCGTTGCAGCGGGCCATTCTGCGCTGCTACGGAAGCACTCCCGCCGCCGAGCGCATCCGCTCCAGTGGAGGGGTGGACGGTTCGTACGGCAACGGCACGGTGGCAGCCGTCCGGTGGCTCCAGGCCAATCGTCTCGGCGTGAGCGCCGACGGCGTCTACGGGCCGGCGACCCGCGCGGCGATGAAGTGGCCGGACTACTGGCGTGATCCCTCCGACGGGACCATCGAATTCATCGACTGCTACAACCCGCCCTTCTGACCGCCCGCCACGGCCGTCCGCCTCGGGGGACGGCCCACCACGGCGGCCGGCTGTCGGCCGATGGCCGGCCGCCGGCCGGCCGGGCAAGGCCACGAGGCCCGTCAACGCCCGGTGTCGTCCTTCCCCATGCCACCGTCGCCCTGCGCGCGCTGGGCCACCAGGGCGTCGCGGATCTCCTTGAGTACCTCCAGCTCGGTGATCTCGACGACCTCGCGGGTGCCCTCCTTCGCCTTCCGCCGGGCCTCCACGCGGGCCAGGTACTTCGCCATGGGCAGCACCATCAGGAAGTAGACGACGGCCGCGGTGATCAGGAACTGCAGCGTCGCGCCGAGCACCGAGCCCCACAGGATCCGCACGCCGGTCGCCGCGTCCCCGGTGCCCTCGCAGGGGCCCTTCAGGCAGGACGTGTAGCTGTCGAGGTCCTGGGTGCCGAAGGCGCCCACCAGCGGGTTGATGATCCCTTCCACGACCGAGTTGACGATGTTGGTGAAGGCGGCACCGATGACGACCGCCACCGCCAGATCGACCACGTTGCCGCGCATCAGGAAGGCTTTGAAGCCCTGCAAGAGGCTCGTCTTCTCCTGGTCGCTCACTGCGGGGCCTCATTTCTTGTCCATCGGCTGCGGAAGAAAGCGCTCCGCAACTTACGGGACGACCGTGGCGACCTGTCCAATCGTGTCGAAAGGCGGGACGGGACTCCACGCCCGCGCCGGTGTCCGTCGCCGCCCCCCTCACCACAGGGTCACCGCCAGCCGGGCCGTGGCGCTCGCGCCGGCCAGGTCGGCCGCCGTGCCGCGCGGCACCGACAGCACGACCAGCGCTCCGCCGTCGCCGTCCACCGGCTGCGGCACCTCGGTCACCTTGGCGCCGCGCGCCACCACCCGGGCCGCACCGCCGGACGCCGTCTCCCCGGCAGCGATCACGTCCACCCGGTCGCCGGGCCGCAGCAACCTGACCGTGGCCGCGTCGGCGATCCGCACCGGGGCCGTGACCGTCGTGCCCGCGCGCGGGGGCCGTGCGGGACGGTCGCCGTCGGACGCCACGGGCGCTCCGGCCGCCGGGGCACCCGGGGGGTGGCCGCGGGACCGGTCGGTGTCCCGGGGGCCCGCCGCCACGAGGGCCGCCGCCGTCACCGCGAGCCCGACCGCCACCGCCCGCCTGCGGTGCCGTACCAGCCGGCCCGCGAGGAGCAGGGAGCCGCGCACCCGCACCGGGGCGAAGTGCGGCACCCCGCAGGGTGCCGGCACGTCCACGCCGGGCGGGCGTGGGACGACGGGGGAGGGGGAGAAGGGGGACGGCGCGAAGGCGGGCGAGGGGAAGGGAGAGGGGGAGCGACGGGACACGGGATCACCACCTGGGACGAGGACCGGTTTGCGACTCCCACGATGAAGCCCCCGGCGGAATCCCGCCGGGGGCTGTGGAAGCGTCCTGCCCTGTGGAAAACCGGGCCACCCGAACGAGGGCCTCCGCCCATCCGCCCCCGCTCCCTCTACTGCTACAGCTACCTCCGCAACCGTGCCCCGCCCCGCCTTACGGCAGTTCGAACCCCGGGTCCATCCCGCCCAGCGCCGACGCGCACAGGCAGTCCCGGTCCTCCGTCGCCGGCAGCGCGGCCACCGCGTCGAAGAGCACCCCGCGCAGCCGGTCCACGTTGGCCGCGAAGACCCGCAGCACCTCGTCGTGGGAAACGCCCTCCCCCGTCTCGGCGCCGGCGTCGAGGTCGGTGACCAGCGTCATCGAGGTGTAGCAGAGCTCCAGTTCACGGGCGAGGGCCGCCTCGGGGTGACCTGTCATGCCCACCACGGACCAGCCCTGCGCCTGGTGCCACAGCGACTCGGCGCGGGTGGAGAAGCGCGGGCCCTCGACGACGACCAGCGTGCCGCCGTCCACCGCCTCCCAGTCCCGGCCGCGTGCCGCCTTCAGCGCGGACGCCCGCCCGGTGGGGCAGTAGGGGTCGGCCAGGGACACGTGGACCACGTTCGGAACCTTGCCGTCGGGCTGCGGCAGTCCGTCGAAGTAGGTATGGGCGCGTGACTTCGTGCGGTCCACGAGCTGGTCCGGCACCAGCAGCGTGCCCGGGCCGTACTCGGGGCGCAGCCCGCCCACCGCGCACGGGCCGAGGACCTGGCGCACGCCGACCGAGCGGAGCGCCCACAGGTTGGCGCGGTAGTTGATCCGGTGCGGGGGCAGGTGGTGGCCGCGCCCGTGCCGGGGCAGGAAGGCGACCCGCCGGCCGGCCACCTCGCCGAGGAAGAGGGAGTCACTGGGCGCCCCGTAGGGGGTGTCGACCTGCACCTCGGTCACGTCGTCGAGGAAGGAGTAGAAGCCGGAGCCGCCGATCACACCGATGTCGGCCTTCGCCATGTTCGCCATGCCCCGACCCTAGCCGCACCGGGAATGCCGAGGACCCTGTCGTCGGGGGACGACAGGGTCCTGTAAGGCATCAAGGGGCCGAGGCCCGGGAGCGCGCCCGCCGCACAGAGGCACCGCCGCCGTAACGCCGGACCCGCACCCACGCACCGTGAGGCCCACGGAAACGCAGAACCCGGTGGGACGGAAGCCCGGCAGGGGACGGAAAACCCGGCGGGACCGCCCTACGCAGCCGTCGTGCTCGTGGAGCTGCCCGACGACCCGGACGACGACGCGCTCGAACCGGACGACGTGCTCGAACCGGACGACGTGCTCGACCCGGAGTCCGAGGACGAGGAGCTGGACGACGAGGACCCGGAGGTCTTCGACGACGCCGGGGACGAGCTCGACGAGGATCCGCGGCTGTCGTTGCGGTAGAAACCGGAGCCCTTGAAGACGATGCCGACCGCGGAGAACACCTTCTTCAGGCGGCCCTGGCAGTTGGGGCACTCGGTCAGGGCGTCGTCGGTGAACTTCTGCACCGCCTCGAGGCCCTCGCCGCACTCGGTGCACTGGTACTGGTAGGTCGGCACTGTCTTCCTCCTGGCACTCTCACTCAATGAGTGCTAACGACGGTCCATAGTGACGCATTCCGTGGGCCTAGTCCACTGCGACGGGCTCGCGGTGACTCATGCCACGTGCGACCGTACGCCCCCGTGAACCGCCCGTGAGCCGCGAGCGCAGGGCCAGCAGCGTCGCGAAGGCCAGCAGGGTGCCGGTCATCGGCACCAGGAATCCGGCACCGTCCCACAAGCGGTCCTCGAGCTGTCCGGCGACCGTGACGGCGGCGGCCTGACCGAGCGCGACGGCGCCCGTCAGCCAGGTGAACGCCTCGGTGCGGGCCCCGGCCGGGACCAGGCTCTCCACCAGCGTGTAACCGGTGATCAGCGCCGGCGCGATGCACATGCCGACCAGCAGGCCCAGCGCGGCCAGCGGCAGCGCCGAATGGGCCGTCCACAGGGCGGACGCGGCGAGCGCCAGAGCGGCGTAGGCGACGATCAGGCGGCGCTGCGGGGAGACCTTCCAGGCGATAGCGCCGCAGGCGATGCCGGCGAGCATGTTGCCCGCGGCGAAGACGCCGTAGAGGACGCCGTTCAGGCCCGGTTCACCGATGGACTCGGTGAACGCGGCCAGCGAGACCTGCATGCCGCCGAAGACGGAGCCGATGCCGAGGAACGTCACGATCAGCACCCGCAGCCCGGGTACGCGCAGGGCGGACGCGGTCCGTACGCGCGCGCGGCCGTCGCCGGTCGCGGCGACCGGCGGCTGGGTGCCCTTCTGCGCGGCGAACAGCAGGCCGCCGATCAGGGTGAGCGCGGCCTCGGTGACGAGTCCGGCGGCCGGGTCGACCGTCGTGCACAGGGCCGTCGCCAGCAGCGGGCCGACGACGAAGGTGAACTCGTCGGTGACGGACTCGAAGGCCGCCGCGGTCGCCATCAGCGGGGAGCCCTTGAGGCGGACGCCCCAGCGGGCGCGCACCATGGGCCCGACCTGCGGCACCGAGGCGCCGGTGGGTACGGCGGCGGCGAACAGCGCCCACAGGGGGGCGTGCTGGAGGGCCAGGGCGGTGAGGGTGAGTCCGGCCGCCGTGTGCACCAGGACGCCGGGCATCAGGACGGCGCGCTGCCCGTGGCGGTCGGCGAGCCGGCCGGTCCAGGGGGCGAACAGCGCCATCGAGACGCCGGTGACGGCCGCGACGGCGCCGGCCGCGCCGTAGGAGCCGGTGGTGTGCTGGACGAGCAGCACGATGGAGAGGGTGAGCATGGCGAACGGCTGGCGTGCCGCGAAGCCGGGGAGCAGGAACGTCCACGCGCCGCGCGTGCGCAGCAGTCGGCCGTATCCCGGTCGGGGAGTGGCCGCCGAGTCCTTCGACGTGGTGACCGTGGATGCCACGGCCCGTGCCTTTCCGCCACCTGGTAGCGCCCCGCGCGAAGTCGCACGGGCACGCCGAGAGCTGTCCTCTTGCGCTGACTGCGGTAGATACCGGCGCCACAGCTCAGGGCGCCCGGCCGCCATACGGTCGCGCCAGCTCTGCGTCAGGCAGAGTTGGTTCGATCTGGGGTCGCTTCATGATACAGGGGGCGGGCCGTGCCTACGCCTGTGAAAGTGAGCACCTTCTCAGTGTCCGGCCTGCGATCCGTCGGTGCCCAGCCAGCCGGCCAGCTTGCCGCCCCGGGCGACCGCGCGTAGCCGCCGCTCCGTCGCGTCCCGTACCGGGTCGGTGGCGACGACGAGGAGTTCGTCCCCGCGGCGCAGCATCGTCTGCGGCAGCGGCACGAAGGACGTGTCGTCGCGCACGACGAGGGTGACGGCGGATCCGGTCGGCAGCCGCAGTTCCCCGACCTCGACGCCGTGCATCCTCGACCCGGCGGGCACGGTGACCGACAGCAGGTGTCCGCGCAGCCGCTCCAGGGGCGCCGACTCGACGCCGAGGTCGGCGGCGCCGGAGTCCCCGAGCCTGAGCACGCGGGCCAGCCAGGGCAGCGTCGGGCCCTGGACGAGGGTGTAGACGACGACCAGCAGGAAGACGATGTTGAAGATCCGCTCGCTGGCCTCGACGCCCTGCACCATCGGGATGGTCGCCAGGACGATGGGCACGGCGCCGCGCAGCCCCGCCCAGGACATCAGCGTCTGCTCCTGCCAGGGCACCCGGAACGGCGTCAGGCACATGATCACGCTGAGCGGGCGGGCCACCATGGTGAGCACCATTCCGACCACCAGCGCGGGCACGATGTCGTCGCCGAGTTCGTGCGGGGTGACCAGCAGGCCGAGCAGCACGAACATGCCGATCTGGGCGAGCCAGCCGAGTCCTTCGGCGAAGCCGCGGGTGGCGGGCCAGTGCGGCAGCTTGGCGTTGCCGAGCAGCACGGAGGCGAGGTAGACGGCGAGGAACCCGCTGCCGTGGGCGAGGGCGCCGGCCGCGTAGGCGGTCACCGCGATGGCCATGACGGCGATCGGGTAGAGGCCGGAGGCGGGCAGCGCCACGTGCCGCAGGCCCAAGGCACCGAGCCAGCCGACGGCGAGACCGATGGCGGCGCCGATGGCCAGCTCCAGGACTATCTCGCCGATCAGTACGTACCAGTGCTCCACCGGACCGGCCGTGGAGAAGGCCACCACCAGGATGACGACGGGGGCGTCGTTGAAGCCGGACTCCGCTTCGAGGGTGCCCCGCACCCGTGACGGCAGCGGCACCCTCCGCAGCACCGAGAAGACGGCCGCGGCGTCCGTCGAGGACACCACCGCGCCGATGATCAGCGCCTGCCGCCACTCCAGCCCGATCAGCAGGTGCGCCGCCGTCGCGGTCACCCCGACGCTCACCGCGACGCCGGCCAGCGCGAGCGCGGAGGCGGCGGGCAGCACCGGTCTGATCTCGGTCCACTTCGTCCCCAGACCGCCCTCGGCGAGGATCACGACCAGGGCCGCGTACCCGATGACCTGGGTCAGTTCGGCGTTGTCGAACTGGACGTCACCGATGCCGTCCTGTCCGATGGCGATGCCGATGCCCAGGTAGACGAGCAGGCTGGGGAGCCCGCTGCGCGAGGAGATCCGCACCGCCGCGACGGCGACGAGCAGGACGATCGCACAGACGAGCAGGAGCTGGTTGAGGTGGTGGACAGTCAGCGGCGTTCCCTTCCCCGACTCAGGCGCACCCGCGCGTGAGCTCATGTCCACCGCGGGCGATGCGACCGCTTTACCGCCGAACCGCTTCGTTTGTCACGGCGAACTACTTCGTTACCTTACCTAACTCTTGACGCGCTCTTGACGCGAAGCACGGCATGATCGAACGTCCGTCCGGGCTGGTTCCCGACTCCGCGTCAAGGGGCGCCGGGCCCTGCGCCTATCGTTGCTCCAGCGCTCAGTTAAAAGCACAGCCCGACCTGCCGCTCGCGTTAGGACAGCAAGGACAGCGATGCCCACCGACACCACCGCCGCCTCAACGGGTCAGCAGGCCGCCGGCACGTCCGGCAGGAAGAAGGGGCGCAAAGGCCGTCTCATCGTGCTCGTCCTGGTGCTGGCCCTGATCGGAGGCGTCGCCTACGGGGCGTACTGGTCCATCAGTACCGTGCGTGCCTCCTTCCCGCAGACCAAGGGCTCGATCACCCTCGACGGCCTCTCGGGCCCCGTCGACGTCAAACGCGACAGCTACGGCATCCCGCAGCTCTACGCCTCCTCCGACGAGGACCTGTTCATGGCGCAGGGCTACGTCCAGGCGCAGGACCGGTTCTACGAGATGGACGTGCGCCGGCACATGACGTCCGGCCGACTCTCGGAGATGTTCGGTTCCGGCCAGGTCGACAACGACGCCTTCCTGCGCACCCTCGGCTGGGACCGGATCGCGAAGCGCGAGTACGAGGAGAAGCTCTCCCCCGCCACCAAGAAGTACCTCCAGGCGTACGCCAAGGGCGTCAACGCCTACCTGGAGGGCAAGGAGGGCAAGGAGATCTCCCTGGAGTACGCGGCGCTGGGCTTCGAGAACGACTACACCCCGGGCGCGTGGACACCGGTCGACTCCGTGTCCTGGCTGAAGGCGATGGCCTGGGACCTGCGCGGCAACATGCAGGACGAGATCGACCGGGCGCTGATGACCAGCCGCCTCGGCCCGAAGCAGATCGCCGACCTGTACCCGGAGTACCCGTACGCGCGGAACAAGCCGATCGTGCAGGAGGGCGGCTACGACGAGGGCAGCGGCGCCTACGAGCAGGGCGAGGGCGGCTCGGGTTCCGAGGACGGCTCCGGCTCGGAGGACGGCTCCGGCTCCGGGGACGGCTCGGGTTCCGGCGACGGCGCCGGCGACGGCTCAGGCTCCGAGCTCGGCAACGGCACCGGCACGGGGGACGGCGGCGGGGACGGCACCGGCACCGACGGCTCGGGCGCCGAGACGCAGCTGGCGGGGCTGCAGCAGGTGCTGCAGGACCTCCCCACCGCCGTCGGCATCAACGGCGACGGCATCGGCTCCAACTCCTGGGTGGTCGCGGGCGAGCACACCGTCTCCGGCGAGCCGCTGCTGGCCAACGACCCGCACCTGTCGGCCGCGCTGCCGTCCGTCTGGTACCAGATGGGCCTGCACTGCCGCAGCGTCTCCGACAAGTGCCGTTACGACGTCACCGGTTACACCTTCGCGGGCATGCCCGGCGTGGTCATCGGCCACAACCAGGACATCGCCTGGGGCCTGACCAACTCCGGCGTCGACGTCACCGACCTGTACCTGGAGAAGATCACCGGCGACGGCTACCAGTACGACGGCAAGGTGGTGCCGTTCGAGACGCGCGAGGAGACCATCAAGGTCGCCGGCGGCGCCTCGCGGAAGATCGTCGTCCGTGAGACGAACAACGGCCCGCTGCTGTCGGACCGTTCGGACGAGCTGGTGAAGACCGGCAGGAAGGCCGCCGTCGAGAGCGCCGCCCCCGACCGGGGCGACGGCTACGCGGTCGCGCTGCGCTGGACCGCCCTGGACCCCGGCCGCACCATGGACGCCGTGTTCGCGATCGACCGCGCCAAGGACTGGGACGACTTCCGCGAGGCGGCCGAGCTGTTCGAGGTGCCCTCGCAGAACCTCGTCTACGCGGACACCGACGGCAACATCGGCTACACCCTGCCCGGCAGGATCCCGACGCGCGCGAAGGGCCACGACGGTTCGCTGCCCGCCCCCGGCTGGAACCCCGACCACGAGTGGACCGGCTGGGTCGGCCAGGACGAACTGCCCTACGAGTACAACCCGGAGCGCGGTTACATCGTCACCGCCAACCAGGCCGTCGTCGGCAAGGACTACCCGTACACGCTGACCAAGGACTGGGGGTACGGCGCCCGCAGCCAGCGGATCAACGACCTGATCCAGTCGAAGATCAAGGACGGCGGGAAGATCTCCACCGACGACATGCGGCAGATGCAGCTGGACAACTCCAGCTCCATCGCCAAGCTGCTGGTGCCCGAACTGCTGAAGATCGACGTCGGCGACGAGCACGTGCGCGAGGCGCAGAAGCTGCTGGAGGGCTGGGACTACACCCAGGACGCCGACTCGGCGGCCGCCGCCTACTTCAACGCCGTCTGGCGCAACGTCCTCAAGCTCTCCTTCGGGCACAAGCTGCCCAAGGAGGTGCGGGTGGAAGGCCAGTGTCTGTGGGTCGACCCGGTCAACACCACCGGTCCGGTCGACAAGGCGGGCAAGGTCCGCGAGTGCGGCCAGCGCTCCGCGAGCCAGGCGCAGCCCGACGGCGGCGACCGCTGGTTCGAGGTGGTCCGCCGGCTGATGGCCGACGAGGACAGCGAGTGGTGGACCACGCCCAAGCGCGGCACCCGTCCCGCCGCCGACAACCGTGACGAGCTGTTCAAGCGGGCCCTGATCGACGCCCGCTGGGAGCTGACCGCCAAGCTCGGCAAGGACATCGACACCTGGAGCTGGGGCCGGCTGCACCGGCTGTTCCTGAAGAACCAGACGCTCGGCATCGAGGGCCCCGGCTTCCTGCAGTACGCGCTCAACCGCGGCCCGTGGAAGCTCGGCGGCGGCGAGGCCACCGTCAACGCGACCGGCTGGAACGCCGCCGGGGGCTACGGCGTGGTGTGGGTGCCGTCCATGCGGATGGTGGTCAACCTCGGCGACCTCGACAAGTCCCGCTGGATCAACCTCACCGGCGCCTCCGGTCACGCCTACAGCGCCCACTACGTCGACCAGACGGACAAGTGGGCCGAGGGCGAGCTGCTGGAGTGGGCCTACTCGGAGAAGGCGGTCGAGGAAGGCACCAGCGACACGCTGCTGCTCAAGCCCTGACCGCCCACACCCCGCGGACCACCGGACCGGCCTCCACGCGCGCGTGGAGGCCGGTCCTCGTGCGTCAGGGGGCGTCGCCCGGCGCCTGCGGGCCGGGGCCGAACCGGCGGACCCCGGAGGGGGTCACCACCGCGTGCACCGGCCGGTCGTGCGGCTCCTCGGGCACCCGCTCCACGACCTCGCCGTCGTACAGCAGCACCACCAGGGCGGGGTGGACGCCCGCGCGGTCCAGCCGGGCGAGGACCCGGTCGTAGGAGCCGCCGCCGCGGCCCAGCCGCATCCCGCGGGCGTCCACCGACAGGCCCGGCAGCAGCACGGCGTCCGCCTCCGTCACGGCGTCGGGGCCCAGCCGCTCCCCGGCCGGCTCCAGCAGCGTCATCCGTCCGCCGTGCCTCACCGGAACGAGGGAGCCCGCGCCGTCGTAGACGCCCCACGCCAGGTCGTTGTCCGGCAGCAGGGCGGGCAGCAGCACGCGCGTCCCCCGCGCGCGCAGCGCGTCCAGCAGCGCGAGGGTGCCGGGTTCACTGCCGACGGACACGTACGCGGCCACCGTCCCGGCCCCGGCCAGCTCGGGCAGCGCGAGGGCGTGGCGGGCCAGGGCCTCCGCGTGCGTCCGGACGTCATCGTCCGTCAACCCGTTCCTCACCCGCAGGACTTCGCGCCGTCGCTCTCGCTTGCCAGGTTCGACCCGACCCCGGTTGTGTCTCAAGTCCGTCCCCGTACTGTCGCAATATGCTCATATGAGAAGTAATTCATCGGAGTCACAGATTCAGTGCAAAGACACCGGCTAGGGTGTCGGCCATGTCTCAGTCACACCCTCGGATCAGCAAGGCTGTCATCCCCGCAGCCGGCCTCGGCACCCGGTTCCTGCCGGCCACGAAGGCCACGCCCAAGGAGATGCTGCCGGTGGTCGACAAGCCGGCGATCCAGTACGTGGTCGAGGAGGCCGTGGCCGCCGGTCTCGACGACGTCCTCATGGTCACGGGCCGCAACAAGCGCCCCCTGGAGGACCACTTCGACCGCAATTATGAACTGGAATCCGCCCTGGAGAAGAAGGGCGACGGCGAACGCCTCGCCAAGGTCCAGGAGTCCAGCGACCTCGCCACCATGCACTACGTCCGCCAGGGTGACCCCAGGGGCCTCGGTCACGCCGTGCTGTGCGCCGCCCCGCACGTCGGCGACGAGCCGTTCGCCGTCCTCCTCGGCGACGACCTGATCGACCCGCGCGACCCGCTGCTCCAGCGCATGATCGAGATCCAGCAGGAGTGCGGCGGAAGCGTCGTCGCGCTGATGGAGGTGGCTCCCGAGCAGATCCACCTCTACGGCTCCGCCGCCGTCGAGGCCACCGGGCACGACGACGTCGTCAAGGTCAGCGGCCTGGTGGAGAAGCCCTCCCGCGAGGAGGCACCCTCGCACTACGCCGTCATCGGCCGCTACGTCCTCGACCCGGCCGTCTTCGACGTGCTCCGCAAGACCGAGCCCGGCCGCGGCGGAGAGATTCAGCTGACCGACGCCCTGCAGCAGCTCGCGGCGGACGAGAAGCTCGGCGGCCCGGTGCACGGCGTGGTCTTCCACGGCCGCCGCTATGACACCGGTGACCGCGGCGACTACCTGCGTGCCATTGTCCGACTCGCGTGCGAACGTGAGGACCTGGGCCCGGACTTCCGGGACTGGCTCCAGCGATTCGTCACCGAGGAGATGCAGCAACCTTGAGCAGCGCCGCGCCCCGCACCGCAGAACCGGACCACCTCTGGTCGGTGGACGAGCACCTGGACGACATCCTCGCGACCGTCCGCCCGCTCGAACCCATCGAGCTGAACCTCCTCGACGCCCAAGGCTGCGTCCTGGTCGAGGACATCACGGTGCCGGTCTCCCTGCCCCCGTTCGACAACAGCTCGATGGACGGTTACGCGGTGCGGGTCGCCGACGTCGCGGGCGCGAGCGAGCAGTACCCCGCCTCCCTGGAGGTCGTCGGCGACGTCGCCGCCGGAGCGGCCGACCTCCTGCACGTCGGCCCCGGCCAGGCCGCCCGCATCATGACCGGCGCCCCGCTTCCGCCCGGCGCCGAGACCGTCGTCCCGGTCGAGTGGACCGACGGCGGACTCGGACAGGGCCCGGCCGCCGGGATGCGCGCCCGCAGCCTCGCGCCCGAGGGCGCCGCCGGACACGTCGAGGTGTACCGCCCGGCCCCCGCCCGCGCGCACGTGCGCGCCCAGGGCAGTGACGTCCGGGCCGGCGACCGCGCCCTGGACGCCGGCACCGTCCTCGGCCCGCCGCAGATCTCCCTGCTGGCCGCCGTCGGCCGCGGCACCGTCCGGGTGCGCCCGCGCCCGCGCGTGGTGGTGCTCTCCACCGGAAGCGAACTCGTCCAGCCCGACGAGCCGCTGGGTCCCGGCCAGATCTACGACTCCAACAGCTTCGCCCTCACCGCCGCCGCGCGGGACGCCGGCGCGATCGCCTACCGCGTGGGCGCCGTCGCCGACGACGCCACGACCCTGCGCGACACCATCGAGGACCAACTGGTGCGCGCCGACCTGATGGTCACCACGGGCGGCGTGAGCGTCGGGGCGTACGACGTGGTCAAGGAGGCGCTGTCGCACGCCGGCGACGAGGACGAACCCGGCAGCGGCGTCGAGTTCCGCAAGCTCGCCATGCAGCCGGGCAAGCCGCAGGGCTTCGGCTCCATCGGCCCCGACCACACCCCGCTGCTGGCCCTGCCCGGCAACCCGGTCTCCTCCTACGTCTCCTTCGAGCTGTTCGTCCGCCCCGCCATCCGCACCCTGATGGGGCTCCGGGACGTCCACCGGCCGAGGGTCCGCGCGGAACTCCGCGCGCAGCGCGCGATCGGCTCGCCCAAGGGCCGCCGCCAGTTCCTGCGCGGCCGGTACGCCGACGGCACGGTGACACCCGTGGGCGGCGCCGGATCGCACCTCGTGGCGGCCCTCGCGCAGGCGAACGCGCTCCTCGTGGTCCCCGAGGACGTCGAGGACGTCGCGCCGGGCACCGAGGTCGAGGTGGTCCTGCTCGGCTGAGCAGGGCCGGTTGGCGGTACCGTGTCGCGCACAGCAGGCCCGCGCCCCGCACCGCGCCGGGCCCGGACCGGGAGCGCCACACGATCATGACCGTGCCTTCCCGGGGGGAGACCCCCGGCACCTCCGACCCGTCCCGCCTGACCCACATCGACGAGGCGGGCGCCGCCCGCATGGTCGACGTGTCCGGCAAGGACGTCACCGCGCGCACCGCGCGGGCCACCGGCCGCGTGCTCGTCGCGCCCCGGGTGATCGAGCTGCTGCGCGGCGAGGGCGTCCCCAAGGGCGACGCACTGGCCACCGCGCGCATCGCGGGCATCATGGGCGCCAAACGCACCCCCGACCTGATCCCGCTGTGCCACCCTCTGGCGCTGTCCGGTGTGAAACTGGACCTGTCGGTCGCGGACGACGCCGTGGAGATCGCGGCGACCGTGCGGACGACGGACCGCACGGGCGTCGAGATGGAAGCCCTCACCGCGGTCTCCGTCGCCGCACTGACCGTGATCGACATGGTCAAGGCGGTCGACAAGGAGGCGGTCATCACGGACGTGCGGGTGGAGGAGAAGACGGGCGGCAAGTCGGGCGACTGGAGCAGGTCATGACGCTTGACGCGACCGTCGGCGGCGCGCTGCCCGCCCCGTACAGCGCGCTCGTGGTCACGGCGTCCAACCGGGCCGCCGCCGGTGTCTACGAGGACACGGGCGGCCCGCTGATCGCCGAGGGCCTGCGGCGGTTCGGCTTCGCCGTCGACGGCCCGCAGGTCGTCCCCGACGGCGACCCCGTGGAGGCGGCCCTGCGCGCGGCCGTCGACGCCGGGTACGACGTCGTCGTCACCACCGGCGGCACCGGCATCTCGCCCACCGACCGCACCCCCGAGGCCACCCGCCGTGTCGTCGAGCGCGAGGTCCCCGGCATCGCGGAGGCCGTCCGCGCGTACGGCCGGGACAAGGTGCCCACCGCCGCCCTCTCCCGGGGCCTCGCGGGCGTCGTGGGCGGCACGCTGATCGTCAACCTCCCGGGCTCACGCGGCGGGGTGAAGGACGGCCTCGCCGTCCTGGAGCCGCTGCTGAAGCACGCCGTGGACCAGTTGCGCGGCGGGGACCACCCCCGCCCGGACGCCGGCGACGGAGGTGCGCGCTGAACGCCCCGTACTGGCCGGCGGAACTGGTGGACGGCGACATCGTCCTCCGGCCGATAAAGCTGCGCGACCAGAAGGCGTGGCGTGAGGTCAACCGGCGCAACCGTGACTGGCTGCGGCCCTGGGAGGCGACCATCCCGCCGCCCACGCCCAGCGGACCGGTCATCCACCGCCCGACCTACCGGCAGATGGTGCGGCACCTGCGCTCCGAGGCGAACGCGGGCCGCATGCTCCCCTTCGTCATCGAGTACCAGGGGCGCCTCGTCGGGCAGTTGACGGTCGCCGGGATCACCTGGGGCTCGATGTGCTCGGGACACATCGGCTACTGGGTGGACGAGGCGGTGGCCGGCCGGGGCGTGGTGCCCACGTCCGTGGCGATGGTCGTGGACCACTGTTTCCGCACCGTGGGACTGCACCGCATCGAGGTCTGCATTCGCCCGGAGAACGGGCCGAGCCGCAGGGTCGTGGAGAAACTCGGATTCCGCGAGGAGGGACTGCGCCCGCGCTATCTCCACATCGACGGCGCCTGGCGCGACCATCTCGTGTTCGCCCTCACCGCGGAAGAAGTCCCCGACGGTTTGCTCGCCCGCTGGCGCCGGACCCGCGCGCAGGAGCGGTCCCGCCATGAGCTGCCCGGACGCGAGCAGCACGGCCGGGGAATCCCGCACGGACCGAGTAATTGAATATACGTTCGAATTGCGGCGCAACGTGACCGTCTGGGAACCGGCAATTACCGGGTTCCGGTGACTGTCTGATCGCATCCATCACAAGAAAAGTTCGAAATATCAGCCAGATCGTGCGACACACCGGCCCAATTGGCCTATGGCCTCCTGCAAACCCCTCTACGGTGTGAGACGTGAGCAGCAGCGGCCTCATCTACGCAGTCATTGTCGGGGCCTGGGCCGCCTACTTGGTGCCTATGTGGCTCCGTAGGCAGGACGAGCTGAACGAGGCACGTCCGACGGAACGCTTCAGCACCGCCATCCGACTGCTGTCCGGACGGGCGGGCATGGAGCGCCGGTACGCCAAGGACCTGCGGACGCGCTCCACCGACGAGGGGGAGCGAAGCGTCCACGACCCGGATGCGATCACCGACTCGGTGGACGTCCGGGCCTTCGCCGTGTCCCAGACCCGTCCGCAGACCCAGGCGCCCGTACCGCCCGCCCCCGAGGAGCGGCCGGAACCCGAGCGCCCCGCCCGGGCCCCGCAGGAGCGCGCCGAAGCGCGTGCGCCCGAACCGCGTGCGCCCGAACCGCGTGCGCCCGAACCGCGTGCGCCCGAAGCGCGTGTACCCGAACCGGCCGCCGTGCGGGGCACGGGCGCGCAGGGCCGCGTCCCCGCCGCGCGCCGCGCCCCGGACGCCCGCCGCGACCGGACCGCGCAGGCCGCCGCCGAGCGCGCCCGGCGCTCCAAGGTGCTCGCGCGCCGCCGGCGCACCATCACGATGCTGTTCCTCGCCTTCACCCTCGGCGCGATCGTCGCCGCCGTCGGCGGACTGGCGTTCCTGTGGGCGCCGGGCGCGCCCGCCTTGATGCTCAGCGCCTACATCGGCTATCTCCGCTCCCAGGAGCGCCGTCGGTTCGCCTACCAGATGGACCGCCGCCAGGCCGAGGCCGCCGCACAGCGGCTGCGCGAGCGGCGGCCCCGCCGCCGGCCCGCCGTCGACGAGGCCGACCCGGACGAACCGGAGGGCCCGGAAGCGGGCACCGACACCGACCCCGGCCTTCTGGCGCTCGCCGCGGACCGGCGGGCGCTCGTCGAGCAGACCGACCACGCCGAGTGGGTCGACCAGCAGCGCGAGCGCAGCAGGCGGCCCGGCCAGGGCGGCGACAGCTGGGACCCGGTCCCGGTGCCGCTCCCCACGTACGTCACCGCCCCGGTCGCCCCGCGCGCCTCCGGCGACGTGGACCTCGGCGCCCCGGACACCTGGAGCTCGGCCCGCTCCAGCGCCGTACCGGCCGACGAGGCGCAGGCCGCGGCCGCCGCCGAGGAACCGGACCCGGCGGTCCCCGACGACCGTGACACCGACGACGACCGCACCGACGCCCGCCGCGCCGCCTCCGCCCGCCGCTCCCGCGAGCGCGGCCGCACCCCCCTGTTCGACCAGTACGAGGACGGCGAGCGTCCCAAGGCCGCGAACGAGTAGCACCCGGCCAACGGATTTTTGAGCACCCCGATCGGGATGCTAAAGTTTCACTCGTTGCAAGGGCCTGTGGCGCAGTCCGGTAGCGCACCTCGTTCGCATCGAGGGGGCCAGGGGTTCAAATCCCCTCAGGTCCACGCAACGAAGCCCCGGCCGGGATCTCCCGGCCGGGGCTTCGACTTGTTCCCACAGGTGACTGCCGCGGCGTTGGGTCCCGCCGGTACGGTCCCGGCATGAAGCCTCATCAGTCCGGGCTGCGGAAAAGACTCCAGATGACCGGCGGCCTTCTCCGCCACGTGGCCCGGCGGCCGGTGCTGCTCGGCTGGACCGTGCTGCTGGTCGTCCTGTCGGTGCGCGCCCCGCACCATGTGCCCGATCCGTGGGCCGGACTGATCAGCGGCATGATCCTGCCCGCCTGGCTCATCCCGGTCAGCGCCGACTACGAGCGCAGCCGCACGGACGGCGAGGGCAGCGCGGGCGGGGATCAGTGACGCCCGCGCACTTCCGCGACGCGTTCCCGCCCACCGCCCACGTCGAGGTGCACGGCAGCGTCGCCACCGCGACCATGACGCTGCGGCACGGCGCCGACACCTTCACCGACGTCTTCCTCACGGTCCGCACCGGCGGAGGACGGCGCATCGCCAACAAGGCATGCCACCGGCACGCCTGACCCGCGCGGGCCCTACAGCGCCTTCGCGTAGCAGCGGCTCTCCTCGTGGAAGCGGTAGTAGCCGAACTTCTCGCACGGCTCGTAGCCGCTGGAGGCGTACAGGGCGATGGCCTCCGGCTGCTTGGTGCCGGTCTCCAGGACCATGCGGACGCGGCCGGCGGCACGGGCGTCCTCCTCCAGGGCGGCGAGGATGCGGCGGGCGAGGCCCCGGCCCCGCATCTGCTCGACCACGTACATGCGCTTCAGTTCCGCGTCACCGTCACGGTTGCCCTCGTCGTTGGCGTCCTGGACGCGCCAGCCGCCGGAGGCGACGGGCACGCCGAGCGCGTCGTAGGCGATCAGGTACGTGCCGTTGGGGGGTGCGAAGTCCGCGGGGTCCATCGGAGTGGCGTCGCCGCCGTCGCCGTAGCGGATGTCGTACTCGGCCTGGACCTCTGCGTCCAGCTTCACGGCGTCGGGGTGGTCGTAGGGGACCCGGCGGATTTCCATGACGAATACCGTAAAACATGCCCGGACCTGCACGTGTGTATCGTGCCCTGGTGCTCACTGTGACCTCTGTCAACGTCAATGGACTGCGCGCCGCCGCGAAGAAGGGCTTCGTGGAGTGGCTCGCCGGTACCTCCGCCGATGTGCTGTGCCTCCAGGAGGTGCGGGCCGAGGCGGCGCAGCTCCCGGAGACGGTGCGGGAGCCGGAGGGCTGGCACGTGGTGCACGCGCCGGCCGCCGCGAAGGGGCGTGCGGGGGTCTCGCTGTACACCCGCCGCGAGCCGGAGCGGGTGCGGGTCGGTTTCGGCTCGGCGGAGTTCGACGGCAGTGGACGGTACGTCGAGGCGGATCTGCCCGGTGTGACCGTCGCCTCCCTCTACCTGCCGTCCGGTGAGGTCGGCACGGAGCGACAGGACGAGAAGGTCCGCTTCATGGACGAGTTCCTGGCGTACCTCAAGGAGCTGCGGGAGCGGGCCGCCGCCGACGGACGCGAGGTCGTGGTCTGCGGCGACTGGAACATCGCCCACGAGAAGACCGACCTGAAGAACTGGCGCGGGAACACCAAGAGCTCCGGCTTCCTGCCCGAGGAGCGGGAGTGGCTCTCCCGCGTGCTCGATCCGGCCGACGGCGGCTACGTCGACGTGGTGCGCGCCCTGCACCCGGACGTCGACGGCCCGTACTCGTGGTGGTCGTACCGCGGGCGCGCCTTCGACAACGACACGGGCTGGCGCATCGACTACCAGGTGACCACCCCGGGGCTCGCGGACCGCGCGCTGAAGGCGTACGTGGAGCGCGCGGCCACCCACGCCGAACGCTGGTCGGACCACGCCCCCGTGACGGTGGTCTACGGGTAGGGCGCCAGGCGGGTCCCGGGGGTGTCACCCCGGCTCAGTTCTTCTTGTGCAACCGCCGGTCCAGCGCCAGTGACAGTTCCGCGTCCACCACGCTGCGGGCCAGGGGGCGCAGGCGGTGCAGGGTTTCCTCCGGGGCGTGGCGGAGGATCAGGCCGGCGAAGAGGTCGGCGAGGGTGTCGGCGTGGGTGCGGACCTCCGCGCCGGTGCGGAGCACCTCGCCGAGCGGGATGCCCTCGCGGACCAGGGCGGACGACACCTCCAGCAGGCGGCGGCTGATGTGGACGATCTCCTCGCCGTCGACGCCCAGGTAGCCGAGGTCCAGGGCGGCTGCCAGGTTCTCCGGGGTGACCTCGCCGGCGAAGTGATCGGCGAGCTCCTCGGGGGTGAGGCGGACCGGGGTCTCCTCGGTGGGGACCTCCACGCCGAGCAGGTCGCCGACGTCGCGCCCGTGGTCGAAGGCCTCCGCCAGCTCCGCTATGCCGTTGAGGGTGTGGCCGCGCTCCAGCAGGGCCGTGATGGTGCGCAGCCGGGCCAGGTGCTGGTCGTCGTACCAGGCGATGCGGCCCTCGCGGCGCGGTGGCGGGATCAGTTTGCGCTCGCGGTAGAAGCGCAGCGTGCGCACGGTGACGCCGGCCAGCCGGGCCAGCTCCTCCATGCGGTACTCGCGCTTGTGCGGGGGTGTCTCGCTGTCGTCTGCCACATCTGAACCCTAGGTCGTACCGGCGGTAACTTTCCTCGCGCACCCCCTACCCATGAGTACGGCACTGCTCTACGCTCCCCATTGCGCCAGTGTTCACTGGCATGGTTCTGAGCGATGCGCGGAGGCTTTGGGATGGCCGAGCACGAGCATGTACGGGTTGCGGTGATCGGGTCGGGATTCGGCGGACTCGGGGCCGCCGTACGGCTGCGACGTGAGGGGATCACCGACTTCGTCGTCCTGGAACGGGCCGGCAGCGTCGGCGGCACCTGGCGGGACAACAGTTACCCCGGGTGTGCCTGCGACGTGCCGTCGCACCTGTACTCCTTCTCCTTCGCGCCCAACCCCGACTGGCCGCGCTCCTTCTCCGGACAGGAGCACATCCGCGCCTACCTGGAGCACGTCACCGACGTGTTCGGGCTGCGCCCGCACATCCGCTTCGACTCGGAGGTGAAGCGGATGGCGTGGGACGGCGAGCGGATGTGCTGGGACATCGAGACCAGCAGCGGCGACCTCAGCGCGGACGTCGTCGTCTCCGCCACCGGGCCGCTGTCCGAGCCCAAGCTGCCGGACGTCCCCGGCCTGGACACCTTCCCCGGCAAGGTGTTCCACTCCGCCCGCTGGGACCACGACTACGACCTGCGCGGCAAGCGCGTCGCCATGGTCGGCACCGGTGCCTCCGCGATCCAGATCGTGCCGACGATCCAGCCGCAGGCGGAGCGGCTCACGCTGTTCCAGCGCACCCCCGCCTGGGTGCTGCCCCGGATGGACCGGCCCATCGGTTCCGCCGAGCGCGCCGTCCACCGGGCGCTGCCCTTCACCACCAAGATGCGCCGCGGACTGCTGTGGGGCATCCGGGAGTTGCAGGTCCAGGCGTTCACCAAGCACCCCGGTGAGCTCGGGTTCGTGGAGCAGCTGGCCAAGCGGAACATGGCCCGGGCGATCAAGGACCCGGCGCTGCGCGCCAGGCTCACCCCGGACTACCGCATCGGCTGCAAGCGGATCCTGCTGTCCAGCACGTACTACCCGGCCCTCGCGCAGCCCAACGTGGACGTCGTCGCGAGCGGGCTGAGCGAGGTGCGCGGCTCGACCGTGGTCGCCGCCGACGGCACCGAGGCCGAGGTCGACGCGATCGTGTTCGGCACCGGCTTCCACGTCACGGACATGCCGATCGCCGAGCGGGTCGTCGGCCCGGAGGGCAAGACCCTCGCCGAGTCCTGGTCCGGCGGCATGCAGGCGCTGCGCGGTGCCTCCGCGGCCGGCTTCCCGAACTGGATGACGATCATCGGCCCCAACACCGGCCTCGGGAACTCCTCGATGATCCTGATGATCGAGTCCCAGCTGAACTACATGGCCGACTACCTGCGCCAGCTCGACGTCCTGGGCGGCCGGGCCGCCCTCGACGCCCGACCCGGCGCGGTGCGTGCCTGGAACCACCGGGTGCAGGAGCGGATGAAGCGCACGGTGTGGAACACCGGCGGCTGCACCAGCTGGTACCTGGACGAGAGCGGCCGCAACACCACCATCTGGCCCGGCACGACCGCCGAGTTCCGGCGCGCCACCCGCCGCGTCGACCTCGCCGAGTACGCCGTGCTGCGCGCCCCCGCCGAGCGGGAGACGACGGCCGCCGAGAGCACGGAGGTGTCCGCGTGAGCCGCCCCACCCCCGTGACCAGCGGGCGTTACGCCCCGCCCGCCGCCGTGCGGGAGCTGACCGCCCGCTCCGCCGACGGCACCGGCCTCCACGTCGAGGTGCACGGCCTCGAGGGCGCGCCCGCCGTCGTCCTCGCCCACGGCTGGACCTGCTCGACCGCCTTCTGGGCCGCGCAGATCGGCGAACTCGCCGCCGACCACCGGGTGATCGCCTACGACCAGCGCGGTCACGGCCGCACCCCGGCAAGCCCCGTGTGCACCACGGACACGCTCGCCGACGACCTCGAGGCCGTCCTCACCGCCACCCTCGCCCCCGGCGAACGCGCCGTGATCGCCGGGCACTCCATGGGCGGCATGACCGTGATGGCCGCCTCCGGACGGCCCGCGTTCCGCGAGCACGCCGCCGCCGTCCTGCTGTGCAGCACCGGCAGCGGGCGGCTGGTCGCCGAGTCGACCGTGCTGCCGCTGCGGCCGGGCAGGGCGCGGACCTGGCTGACCGGGCGCATCCTCGGCAGCCGGGCCCCGCTCGGGCCGGTCACACCGGCCGCCCGGCGCATCCTCAAGTACGCGACCATGGGGCCCGCTTCGGCCCCGGACATGGTGGAGGCCTGCGCGCGCATCGTGCACGCCTGCCCGCGCACCGTGCGCCACGCCTGGTCCCATGTGCTGGCCTCCCTCGATCTCGAGGCGGGCGTACGGGAGTTGCGGGTGCCGGTGGAGGTCGTCGTCGGCACCGCCGACCGGCTCACCCCGCCCGTGCACGCCCGCGCGCTCGCCGCCGCGCTGCCCGACTGCCGGGGCGTCACCGAACTGCCCGGCGTCGGCCACATGTCCCCCGTCGAGGCGCCCGACCTGGTCACCGGGCGGATCCGCGACCTCGTCGCCGCCCACGTGAGCGCCCACCAGTCCGCCGCACCCGCCGTACCCGCCGAGGAGAGCGCATGAGCAGGGTCAGTCTCGAAGGAAAGGTCGCCGTCGTCACCGGAGCGGCGCGCGGAGTCGGGGAGCTGCTCGCCCGCAAACTCTCCGCGCGCGGCGTGAAGGTGGCGCTGGTCGGTCTCGAGCCGGACGCGCTGAAGGACGTCTCCGCCCGGCTGCACAGCGACAGCGACCACTGGTACGCCGACGTCACCGACCACGAGGCGATGGCCCACGTCGCCGAGCAGGTCCGCGAGCGGTTCGGCCGCGTGGACATCGTGGTCGCCAACGCCGGTGTGGCGACCGGCGGTCCGTTCACCGAGTCCGACCCGGAGGCCTGGCGGCGGGTCATCGAGGTGAACCTCGTCGGATCGGCCGTCACCGCGCGGGCATTCCTGCCGCTGCTCGCCGAGAGCCGCGGCTACCTGCTGCAGATAGCGTCCCTCGCCGCGATCACCCCCGCGCCGATGATGACCGCCTACTGCGCCTCCAAGTCCGGTGTGGAGGCGTACGCGCACGCCCTGCGCGCCGAAGTCGCCCACCGGGGCGTGAAGGTGGGCGTCGGCTACCTGTCGTGGACCGACACCGACATGGTGCGCGGGGCCGACCAGGACGACGTCATGCGGGAGTTGCGGCAGCGGCTGCCGTGGCCGGCGAACAAGACCTACCCGCTGGGCCCGGCCGTGGACCGGATCGTCGCCGGCATCGAGCGGCGCGCCGCTCACGTCTACGGGCAGCGCTGGCTGCGCGGCATGCAGAGCGTCCGCGGCTACCTGCCCTCCCTCATCGGCACGGTCGGGCAACGGGAGATGAAGCGGTTCGGGCACCGGCTCGACGGTCTGCGCATCGGGCTGGTCGGAGCGGGCGGCAACGCCGACGAACAGCATCGCGCTACGGTCCGTGACTGATCGACATGCGCAGGGTGACCGCCCGTGTGAATCTGGTCGGGCAAGTTCCCCCACCCCACACGGGAGTGAACCCACATGGGTATGAAGGACCAGATGCAGGAGAAGGCCGGCCAGTTCCAGCAGCAGGCCAAGCAGCGCGCCCAGCAGGGCAAGGAGCAGCTGCAGCAGAACCGCAACCGCCGTCGGGACGACGAGGCGGCGGACCCGCAGCGTCGCCGCGAGCCGGAGGAGCGTTTCGACCAGGACCACGAGGTCTGACGGTCGGAGCATCCGGGCACTGAGGTGCCCACGCGCTGAGCGCGGGCGGGAAGGGGTGCCCCTGGCGAAGGGGGCACCCCTTCCTCACGTCCGCGGCGGCAGCTTCGGGCGCGAACGGTCGGGCACGTCGCCGTAGCCCGGCGGCGAGGCCGGCGGTTCGGCCTCCAGCAGGTTCAGGGCGAGCGTCACGGCGTCGTCCAGGACCGCGTGCCGGCCCTCGGCCCAGTCCAGCGGCGTGCGCAGCGCCTCCAGGTCGGGGTCGACACCCCGGTTCTCCACGGACCAGCCGTACGCGTCGAACCAGGCCGCGTTCATCGGCACCGTGATCACCGTGCCGTCCCCGAGCCGGTGCCGGCCGGTCATGCCGACCACCCCGCCCCAGGTGCGCTGCCCGACCACCGGCCCCAGCTTCAGCAGCTTGAACGCGGCGGTGATCATGTCGCCGTCGGAGCTGGTCGCCTCGTCGGCCAGCGCGACGACCGGCCCGCGCGGCGCGTTCGAGGCGTACGACACGGGCTGGGCGTCACGGGTGAGGTCCCAGCCGATGATGGTGCGGGTCAGCTTCTCCACCACGAGTTCGCTGATGTGCCCGCCGGCGTTGCCGCGCACGTCGACGATGAGCGCGGGCCGGGACATCTCCATGCGCACGTCCCGGTTGAACTGCGCCCAGCCGGAGCCGCCCATGTCGGGGATGTGCAGGTAGCCGCACCGCCCGCCGCTCAACTCGCGCACCACGGCACGCCGTTTGGCCACCCAGTCCTGGTAGCGCAGGGGCGTCTCGTCGACCAGCGGGACGACGGCGACCCGCCGGGGCGGACCCTCGCCCGAAGGGGAGGGGCCCGCAGGGCCTTCCGCAGCAGGGTGGTGGTGGGCGACGGGTGGGCGGAACGTCAGCTCCACCGTGGTGCCGCCCGCCGCCGCGAGCAGGGGGTAGGGGCCGGCGACCGGGTCCACCGGGCGCCCGTCGACATGGGTGAGCACCGCGCCCTCGCGGATGCCGGCGCCGGCCAGCGGGGAGCGGGCGCGGGTGTCGGAGGAGTCGCCGGGCAGGATCCGTTTCACCGTCCAGCCGGCCTCGCGGGGGACCAGGTTGGCGCCGAGCAGGCCCTGGCGGCGCTGGTAGTGCGGGGGTCCCTCGTTGCGGCGGGCCGCGGTCACGTAGGCGTGCGAGGTGCCCAGTTCGCCCAGCACCTCACGGAGCAGGTCGGCGAACTCGTCGGGCGAGGCGACCCGTTCGACCAGCGGGCGGTACTGCTCCAGCACCCCGTCCCAGTCGATGCCGCACATGTCCGGCTCCCAGAAGTAGGCGCGGATCAGCCGCCCCGCCTCCGCGTACGCCTGGTGCCACTCGGCGGCCGGGTCGGCCTCGTGCTTGATGCGGCGCAGGTCGATCCACACCGTGGAGTCGCCGTCGCCCGGTTCGGTGGCGGGCACCGCGCGCAGCTCGCCCTCGTCCACCACGACCAGCCGGGAACCGTCCCCGCTGACCGCGAAGAAGTCGAGGTGGGCGACGAGTTCGGACTTCTTGGCCTTGGGGATGTCGAAGTGCTCCAGGGTGGGCCGCCCGCTGGTGTCGTCGGGGTTGGCGAACGTCTCGCCGAGCGCGCCCGAGATCGGCCAGCGCAGCCACACCAGACCGCAGCCCGCGACCGGGTACAGCCCGGAGTACTTGGAGGCGGCCACCGGGAAGGGGGTGACCCTGCTTTCCAGGCCCTCCGCCTCCACGGTCACCGTGCCGCCCTCCTCGCTCTCCTCCTGCTCCAGCGGGTCGAGACCACCCGCCGCGGGACGGCCCTCGGGGCTCAGCGCGAACGGCGAGGGCGTCGCCGAGGACAGCGGCACCAGATACGGGCGGCAGCCCAGCGGGAAGGACAGGTCGCCGGTGTGCACGTCGTACACCGGGTCGAAGCCGCGCCAGGACAGGAAGGCCAGGTAGCGGCCGTCCCGGGTGAAGACCGGGTTCTCGTCCTCGAAGCGTCCGTTGGTGACATCGATGACCAGCCGGTCCTTGATGCGGGCGAGTTTGATCTGCCGCAGGGAGCGTCCGATCACCGGGTGGGACCAGGCCAGCCAGGCACCGTCGGGCGAGAAGGCGAGGTCGCGCACGGGGCCGTTGCCGGAGTGGATCAGCTCGGTGACCTCGCCCGGCGTCCCGTCCGTCGCCTCGTCGGTGTCCACCAGCAGCAGCCGGCCGTCGTGCGCGGCGACGGCGAGGCGCTGCCCCTCGGGGTCGGCCACCATCTCCAGCACCCGGCCCAGCCTGCCCGCGGCCAGCCGCCGGTGGGCGCGGTGGCCGGTGGCCCGGGGCAGCGAGGCGATCTCCACGGCGTCCTCGCCCTCGGCGTCGGTGACGTACGCGACCTGCCCGCCGGCGCCGAGCATCTCCGGCAGCCGCACCCGTACGCCCGGGGTGTCGGTCAGGGTGCGGGCGGGCCCGTCGCGGTGGGTGAGCCAGTACAGGCTGCCGCGTACGACGACGGCGCTGGCGCGGCCGGTCTCGTCGACGGAGAGGCCGTCCAGGTGCTGCGCGGTGGGCACCTGGTAGGGGCGCCGGCCGGAGCGCGGACCGCTCAGCCGCACGTCGAGCCGGCGCGGGGCGGAGCCGGGGGAGAGGTCGTCCACGATCCACAGGTCGCCGGCGCACTGGTAGACGACGCGGGTGCCGTCGGTGGCGGCGTGCCGGGCGTAGAAGGAGTCGTGGTCGGTGTGGCGGCGCAGGTCGGTGCCGTCGTGGGCGCAGGAGTAGAGGTTGCCGATGCCCTCGTGGTCGGAGAGGAAGGCGATCCGTCCGCCGACGAACATGGGGGAGTGCAGATGGCCGTCGAGGCCGTCGAGCAGCCGGTGCCCGTGCAGCCAGAGCCTGCCGGTGGCGCCGCCCCGGTAGCGCTTCCAGGACGCCGGTTCGTGCGGCGGGGTGCCGGTGAGCAGCAGGGACCTGCGCTCGCCCGCGAGGTCGGCGACCTGGATGTCGGAGACCGGTCCCCAGGGCAGCTTGCGTCCGGGGCTCCCGTCCAGGCTCAGCTTGTAGGCCCAGGTGAAGTAGGAGAAGGGCTCGCCGTGCGAGGTGACGGCGAGGATCTCGGCGTGGCCGTCCTCGTGGGGCGGGGCCCAGCCGCACACCCGGGTGTCGGAGCTGCCCCAGTACGTCAGGCGCCGCCCGGGCCCGCCGTCCACCGGCACCAGGTGCACCTCGGGGTCCAGGGTGCGCCAGCTGGTGTACGCGATGTGGCGGCCGTCGGGGGAGAAGCGGGGGTGTCCCAGCTTGGTGCGGTCGACGGTGAGCCGCCAGGCGCGACCCGGTCCGTCGAGCGGGGCGAGCCAGAGGTCGTCCTCCGCGACGAAGCACAGCAGGTCGTCCTTGAGGTGCGGCAGACGCAGATAAGTCACCCTCCCCATGCTTTTCCGGGGGACGGACCGCAGCAACTCGTGCGCATCGCCGCAACTCGTGCGGATCGCTTATGCGGACCGAACAACCGTGACGCAGAACACGAACGAAACCGTTTCGTTTCGTTAAGGCGGAGAGGTACCTTCGTCTTGTACGAAACCGTGTCGTTCCTTTGACGCGGTGGGACCCGGAGCGGAAAGGTGGCCGGCATGAGTGACATCGCGACATCACGTCGCAGCCGGATCACCCCCGAGCGCGAGGCAGAGCTGTACGGCGCCGTGCTCGAACTGCTCCGTGAGGTCGGCTACGACGCCCTCACCATGGACGCCGTGGCCGCCCGCACCCGGTCCAGCAAGGCCACGCTCTACCGGCAGTGGGGCGGCAAGGCCGAGCTGGTGGTCCGGGCGATGCGCAGCCAGAAGCCGGGCGGCATCGCAGAGATGGACACCGGGTCCCTGCGGGGTGACCTGCACATCATCATCGGCCGCGAGGACGACTGCGTCATGGCGGAGAACGTGGCTCTCATGCGGGCCCTCGCCATGGCGGTGCACCAGAACGACGACCTGCGCCAGGCGCTCCGCGAGCTGCTGGTGGAGCCGGAGGTCGAGGAGTTCCGCCGCATCGTCGACCGCGCGATCGAACGGGGCGAGGTCCGCCCGGACAACCCGGCGCTGGACTACATCGTGCACATGCTCGTCGGCGCCTTCGCCACACGGATGCTGATCGACGAACAGCCGCCCACGCAGGCCTTCCTCCGGTCGTACATCGACGCCGTGGTGCTCCCCGCCCTCGGAGTCGCCCCAGCCGACTGACCCCCAGTCGTACCAGAGTCAGCCACTTCCTGACGTATCCGCTCACGCCGTCGGGCTGATCCCCCTTGCCCTGAAACATCCACGACCTGACCGGGAGCACGCCCTCGTGGCCACATTCCTGTACCGACTCGGCCGGTTCTCCTTCCGGAAACGGCACGTCGTCGCCCTCTTCTGGGTGGCGCTGCTGGCGCTCGCGGGCGCCGGCGCGGCCGGCGCCCCCGCGGCCGGCAACTCCTCCTTCTCCATCCCCGGCACCGAGGCCCAGAAGGCCTTCGACCTGCTGGAGGAACGATTCCCCGGTTCCAGCGCCGACGGGGCGACCGCACGCGTCGTCTTCAAGGCGCCGGACGGCGAGAAGATGACCGACCCCGGGAACAGGACGACGGTCCAGGAGACCGTCGACGAGCTCTCCGGCGGTTCCGAGGTCGCCCGGATCAGCGACCCCTACCAGGCCGGCGGCGTCAGCCAGGACGGCACCGTCGCCTACGCCTCGGTGACCTACAAGGTCCCTGGCATGGAGCTGGAGGAACCGACCCGCGAGGCCCTGAAGGCCGCCGCCGAGGACGCCCGCGACTCGGGGCTGACCGTCGAGATCGGCGGTGACGCCCTCCAGGCCATACCGGAGACCGGCTCCGCCGAGATCATCGGCATCGGCATCGCCGCGGTCGTCCTGGTCATCACCCTCGGCTCGCTGCTCGCCGCCGGACTGCCGCTGCTCACCGCGATCGTCGGCGTCGGCATCGGTGTCGCCACCATCACCGCGCTGGCGAGCACGCTCGACCTGGGCTCCACCACCTCCATCCTGGCCTCGATGATCGGGCTCGCGGTCGGCATCGACTACGCCCTGTTCGTGGTCTCCCGCTACCGCGCCGAACTCGCCGAGGGCCGCGAACGCGAGGAAGCGGCCGGCCGCGCCGTGGGCACCGCCGGTTCCGCGGTGGTCTTCGCCGGCCTGACCGTCGTGATCGCCCTGGTGGGCCTCGCCGTCGTCAACATCCCGATGCTGACGAAGATGGGCATCGCCGCCGCCGGCACCGTCGCCGTCGCCGTCCTGATCGCCCTCACCCTCATCCCGGCCGTGCTCGGCTACGCCGGCCGCCGGATCCCGGCCGCGGGTGAGAAGAGCAAGCTGCTCGGCGGCGGCCGCGCCAGGAAGAAGGCGGACCGCCCCAACATGGGCACCCGCTGGGCGAGCTTCGTCGTCCGCCGTCCGCTGGCCGTGCTGCTGCTCGGCATCGTCGGCCTCGGCGCCGCCGCGGTCCCGGCCGGCTCCCTGGAGCTGGGCCTGCCCGACGACGGCTCGCAGCCGACGTCCACCACCCAGCGCCGCGCCTACGACCTGCTCTCCGAGGGCTTCGGCCCGGGCTTCAACGGCCCGCTGGTGGTCGTGGTCGACGCCCAGGGCAGCGAGGACCCGCAGGCCGTCTTCCGGCAGGCCGGCGACGAGATCAAGGCCCTCGACAACGTCGTGAACGTCGCCCCGGCGCAGCCCAACAAGGCCGGCGACACCGCCACCATCACCGTCATCCCGGACGCCAAGCCCTCCTCGGTCACCACCGAGGACCTGGTGCACGACATCCGCGCCGCCGGCGCGGACATCAGGGCCGACAGCGGCGCCGACGTCCTGGTCACCGGGGCCACGGCGATGAACATCGACGTCTCGCAGAAGCTCAACGACGCGCTGGTGCCGTACCTGGTGCTGGTGGTGGGGCTCGCGTTCCTGCTGCTGATCGTGGTGTTCCGCTCGATCCTGGTGCCGCTGAAGGCGGCCCTCGGCTTCCTGCTCTCGGTGCTGGCGGCCCTCGGCGCGGTCGTCGCGGTCTACCAGTGGGGCTGGCTGTCCGGCCTGATGGGCGTCGAGGAGACCGGCCCGATCATGTCGATGATGCCGATCTTCATGGTCGGCGTGGTCTTCGGACTGGCCATGGACTACGAGGTGTTCCTCGTGACCCGCATCCGGGAGGCCCACGTCCACGGCGAGAAGCCGTCCCAGGCCGTGGTCACCGGATTCCGGTACAGCGCCCGGGTGGTGACCGCCGCGGCGATCATCATGATCGCGGTGTTCTCCGGATTCATCGGGGCCAGCGACTCCATGGTCAAGATGATCGGCTTCGGCCTCGCGATCGCCGTCCTCTTCGACGCGTTCGTGGTCCGTATGGCGATCGTCCCGGCCGTCCTGGCGCTGCTCGGCGACAAGGCCTGGTGGCTGCCCAAGTGGCTGGACCGCGCCCTGCCCAACGTGGACGTCGAGGGCGAGAGCCTCGCCGCGCACGACGGCGCGGCGGACAAGGACGACGAGGACAAGGAACTCGTCCGGGCCTGACCGCCCGGACGGTCACGACCAGCCGGTGAGGGCTCCGTGGGGACGGGGCGCCCTCACCGGCTTCCTCGTTCCCTACGGTCGGCCCGCTCGCCAGGCCCCCTTGCCCGGGCCCTCGTCCGGCTCGCGGAACGAGGTCGCGTGGCCTGTGCACCGACCGCTAGCGTGCCCCGCATGACCACCTCCGCCACCGCCGCCGAGGGCTCCGGAGCCCACCCCCGCTTCGCCGAGGCCCTGCGGGAACTGGGCCTCGCGGACGTGATCGGCCAGGTCCGCCGCTTCCCCGAGGCCACCCGCACCGCCGCCGAGGCCGCCGCCGCGATCGGCTGCGAGCTGAGCCAGATCTGCAAGTCCCTGATCTTCGCCGCCGACGGGGTACCTGTGCTGGTGCTCATGGACGGCGCCTCCCGCGTCGACGTCGAGCGGGTCCGCGAGGAACTCGGCGCCGGCCGGGTCACCCGGGCCAAGGCCGATGTCGTCCGCGAGACCACCGGGTACGCCATCGGCGGCGTCCCGCCCTTCGGCCACCGCACCAGCACCCGGGTCCTCGCCGACCGCTCGCTGCTCGGCCACGCCACCGTGTGGGCGGCGGCCGGCACCCCGTACACCGTCTTCCCGATGGAACCCAAGACGCTGATCGCCCACGCGGGCGCGACCCTCACGGACGTACGCGAGCGCGCCGCGTGACGCCGTTGGTCGTCGTGGCGGTGCTGTTCGCCGCGGTCACCCATGCCGGCTGGAACGCGCTCGCGCACCGGATCACCGACAAGCTCGTCGGGTTCGCGCTGATCTCCGGCGGCGGGCTGCTGATCGGGCTGGCCGCCGCCCCGTTCGTGCCGTTCCCGGCGGCCGGGGCCTGGCCGTACCTGCTCGGCTCGGCGGCCGTGCACATCCTGTACTACGCGCTGCTGATGACGTCGTTCCGGCTGGGCGACTTCGGCCAGGCCTACCCGCTGGCCCGGGGCAGCGCGCCGCTGGTCGTCACCGTGCTGGCCGCCGTGTTCGCGCACGAGGTGCCCGACCCGTGGGCCGCCGCCGGGATCGTCGTCTCCTGCGCGGGCCTGACCGGGGTCGCCCTGTGGGGGCTGCGCGGCCGGCGGCCCGACTGGGCGGCCGTCGGCGCGGCCCTGGCGACCGGGCTCACCATCGCCGTGTACACCGTCGTCGACGGTCTCGGCGTCCGCGCCTCCGGCTCGTCGGCCGGGTACGTCGCGTGGCTGATGGCGGTCCAGGGGGCGGTCATCCCCGCGTACGCCCTGATACGGCTGCGCGGCGAGGCCGTCACGAGGATGCGGCCGCACGCCCGGCTCGGCCTGCTCGGCGCCGCGCTGTCCGTCCTCGCCTACGCCCTGGTCCTGTGGGCACAGACCCGGGCACCGCTCGCCCCGGTCGCGGCGCTGCGCGAGTCGTCGATCATCGTGGGCGCGGCGATCGGCGCGGTGTTCTTCAAGGAGCGGTTCGGCGCGCCGCGCGTCGCCGCGGCCGGGCTGCTGGTGGTGGGCATCGGGCTGATGCTGCACGCGGCGTAGGCGCGCGGCGAGGGCGGGCCGGGTGCACGGGGACGGGGCGAGGCGCACTCTGGAACGAGAGGAATCCGGAGGTGATCCGTCATGATGCACACCGCAGTGGGATGGCACGTGGAGATGGAGTTCACGGAGGACGAGCAGCACACCCGCGCGGTCGCGCTGGTCCGGCTGCCCGACGGCTCCGAGGTGCGGGCGCACGGACAGGCGTCCCGGCACTACACCGACTCCAATCAGCCACGGGTCGGGGAGGAGATCGCCGGCGCAAGGGCGCTGAACGAACTCGCCATGCAGATGCTCACCAAGGCGCACAGCGAGATCGACGACGCGTCCGGCCGCACCTCGCACCCGATCCACGTGTAGGGAACCCCGGCGGGCCCTACGAGCCGAGGCACTCCCGTACGGCGCGGATCAGCGCCTGGGCCCTGGGGTCCGCCGTCACCGTCCTGCGGAAGCCGTTGGTGACGTAGCCGAGGGCGACGCCGGACTCCGGGTCGGCGAAGCCGAGGGAGCCGCCGCGGCCGGGGTGGCCGAAGGAGCCGGGGGCCAGGAGGGGGGAGGCGCTGCCGTGCAGCATGTAGCCGAGCCCGAAGCGGGTGCCCACCATCAGGACCCGGTCGGGGCCCGCCGACTCCTCGGCGCGGGCGCGCTCCACGGTGGCCGCCGCCAGCAGTCGGGTGCCGTCGACCTGGCCGGTCAGTGACGCGTAGAAGCGGGCCAGCCCGTCCGCGGTCGCGATGCCGTTCGCGGCGGGCAGGGCCGCCGCGCGGAACGCCGGGTCGTTGTGGTCCGGGGACGGGTCGATCGCGGCGAAGGCACGGCGGGTGAGGGACGACGGGTCGGCGTAGGCGGCGGTGACCGAGCGCTTGGGCCGGGCGCGCAGCAACCCCGACGGCTCGGGCCCCTCGACCTTCCCGGCCCGTCCGACGCGGCGGGCCTCGGCGTCCGGCAGCCCCACCCACAGGTCGAGACCCAGCGGGGCGGCGATCTCGGCGGCGATCCACTCGCCGGTGCCCCGGCCGGTCACCCGGCGCACCAGTTCGTCCACCAGCCAGCCGTAGGTCAGCGCGTGGTAGCCGTGGTCCGTACCCGGCTCCCACACCGGCGCCTGGGCGGCGAGGGCCTCGGCGGCCCGCGGCGGGTCGGTGGCCTCCGCGAAGCTCAGCGGGCGGTCCAGCACCGGGAGCCCCGCGCGGTGGCCGAGGACGTGCCGGACCAGCACGCCCTCCTTGCCGTGCGCCTTGAACTCCGGCCAGTACCGGCCGACCGGTGCGTCCAGGTCCAGCAGACCCCGCTCGTGCAGCATCAGCAGCACGGCGGCGGCGACACCCTTGGTGGCCGACCGCACGACCTGGGCGGTGTCCCGCTGCCACGGTCCGGTGCCGTCGACGTCCTTCGTCCCGCCCCACAGGTCCACGACCCGGCGCCCGTCCCGGTACACGGCGAGCGCCGCGCCCCGCTCCCCGAGCCGCTCGAAGTTACGGGCGAACGCCTCCCGGACCGGCTCGAAGCCCTCGGCCACTGTGCCGTGCACGTCGACGTCCACGTTCCTGTCGTTCCTTCCACTCGCCTGCGACTGTGGGTGCAACCACGCCGGTGCGCCGGCGATTCCGGGGTGCGGCGCGTTCGTCACCCGCGGCCGGGCGGCGCGGGCACGGAGCGAGGGTCGAAGCCGTACGGCAACTCCAGGCGGTGCGCGCGCATCAGGTCGTGGTCGGCGAGGAGGTCGCCGGTGACGCCGTCCGCCGCGATCACCCCGTCGCTGAGGACCAGCGCGCGCGGGCACAGCTCAAGGGCGTACGGCAGGTCGTGCGTGACCATCAGGACGGTGACGTCCAACGAGCGCAGGATGTCGGCCAGTTCACGGCGGGAGGCGGGGTCGAGGTTGGAGGACGGCTCGTCCAGGACGAGGATCTCCGGCTCCATCGCGAGGACGGTCGCCACGGCCACCCGGCGCCGCTGCCCGAAGGACAGGTGGTGCGGCGGGCGGTCCTTGAACTCGGCCATGCCGACCTGCTCCAGCGCCCGGTCCACCCGCGCCTCCAGCTCGGGCCCCTTCAGCCCGGCCGCCGCGGGCCCGAACGCCACGTCCTCCCGCACGGTCGGCATGAACAGCTGGTCGTCCGGGTCCTGGAAGACGATGCCGACCCGGCGCCGGATCTCCGCCATGTGCCGCTTGCCGACCTCCAGGCCGGCCACCCGCACCGTGCCGGTGCCGCCGGTGAGGATGCCGTTGAGATGCAGGACGAGGGTGGTCTTGCCGGCGCCGTTCGGCCCGAGCAGCGCCACCCGCTCACCGCGCGCGACGCGGAAGTCCACGCCGAACAGGGCCTGATGGCCGTCGGGGTAGGCGAAGGCGAGGCCGGAGACCTCCAGGGAAGCAGTACTCACAGGGTCCATCCCAGCAGACACAGGACGAGGGCGGCGCAGGGGAGGGTCAGGGCGTACGACCACTGCGCCCGGGACGCGGCCGCCTCGTCGATCACCGGCATCGACCCGGTGTAGCCGCGGCTCACCATCGCCAGGTGGACGCGTTCGCCGCGTTCGTAGGAGCGGATGAACAGGGCGCCCGCCGACTTGGCGAGCACCCCCCAGTGCCGCACGCCCCGCGCCTCGAAGCCCCGGGACTCGCGTGCGATCCGCATCCGGCGCATCTCGTCGGTGATGACGTCGCCGTAGCGGACCATGAAGGACGCGATCTGCACCAGCAGCGACGGCAGCCGCAGCCGCTGCAGACCCAGCAGCAGTTCGCGCAGTTCGGTGGTGGAGGCGAGCAGCACCGAGGCGGCGACGCCCAGGGTGCCCTTGGCCAGCACGTTCCAGGCACCCCACAGGCCGTTCACGCTGAGCGAGAGCCCGAGGACGTCGACCCGCTCACCCTCGGCGACGAACGGCAGCAGCACCGCGAAGGCGACGAACGGCACCTCGATCAGCAGCCGCTTCAGCAGGAAGCCCGCCGGGACGCGCGCCGCGTACGCGACGGCGGCGAGCAGCACGGCGTACCCCGCGAACGCCCACATCGCCTCGCGCGGCGTCGACACGACCACCACCACGAAGGCGAGGACCGCGGCGAGCTTGGTGTGCGGCGGCAGGGCGTGCACGGCGGAGTGCCCGTGCCGGTAGAGCCGGTGGGTGTGACCCGCGCCCACGTCAGACGCTCGTGCCGGCGGGGGAGGTGGCCTCGGTCTCCTCCTCGGTGCGGCGCCGGCGGACCGCCCAGAACACGCCGGTGCCCGCCACGACCGTCACACCGACACCGATCACGCCCGCGAGACCTCCGGAGAGGCGGGCGTCGTCGACGTCCTTCACGCCGTAGTCGGCGAGCGGGGAGTCGGCGGTTCCGTGCTCCTCGGCCTGCTTGTCGATGCCGTGGTCGGCGGCGACCTTCTCCAGGCCGTCGGGGTTGGCCGAGGCGTAGAAGCTGACGAACCCGGCGAGCACCAGCGAGGTGACCAGGCCGGCGATCCACACCGTGCGCGGGGACCGCGCCGCGGCGGGCACGGGCTGCGCGTCGGTGTCCGGGGCGTCGACCAGCTCGCCGTCCACCCGCAGCTTCAGCTTCTGCCGCAGCCCGCGCGCCCCGTGCACCAGGTCCGGGCGGACGGCGACGACCGCGCCGACGGTCAGCGCGGTGATGACGGCCTCGCCGAGGCCGATGAGCACGTGCACGCCGACCATGGCGCCGGCGACCTTGCCGAGGGACACGTCGGTGGTGCCGCCGACCGCGAACAGCAGCGTGAAGACCACGGCGGAGGCGGGGACGGAGACCAGGGCGGCGACGAAGGACGCGGCGGTCACCGAGCGGCGGGTGCGCGGCAGCACCTTCACCAGGCCGCGGAACAGGGCGTAGGCGACCAGGGTCGTGGTGATCGCCATCGTGGTGATGTTCACGCCGAGCGCGGTCAGGCCGCCGTCGGCGAACAGCACGGCCTGCATCAGCAGCACGACGGACACGCACAGCACACCGGTGTACGGGCCCACGAGGATCGCGGCCAGGGCGCCGCCGAGGAGGTGGCCGCTGGTGCCGGCGGCCACCGGGAAGTTCAGCATCTGCACGGCGAAGATGAACGCCGCCACCAGCCCGGCCAGCGGAGCGGTGCGCTCCGCCCCGGCCCCGGCCGCGCCCGGGCGCGAGGTGCCGTCCAGCTCGCGGCGCGCGCCGCGCAGGCTCACGGCGATCGCACCGGCGGCGAGGAGGCCGGCGGCGGCGGATATGGGGGCGTCGATGAATCCGTCAGGTGCGTGCACGGACTCGATGATGTGTCCTGTTGCGAACCTTTCGCAAGAGCGAGTGACTTGTTTTACTTCCGCCCTACCTCATCCGTGCTATCCGCCGCTCGGAAGCGCAGCTTCCAGTTTGGGTGCAGGATGGGACAGGGGTGGGTAGTCGGCTTGTATGCCTATGGCGGCGTGTGACGCAGCGTAAAGGGGCCCACCGATGTCCGTGATCGAGCAGTACGCGCGAGTCCACATCGTGACGGATGCGGAACCCCTCCTGGAGAACCGCGGGGCGGTCCCCGTGGTGCTGCGGTACGACCCCGAGGCCGACCCCCGGCACGTGCGTGTCGGCCTGCCCGGCGCCATGCCCCGCGAGTGGGTCATCGAACGGGACCTGCTGGAACGCGGTCTGACCGCACCCGCGGAACAGGCCGGCATACGGGTGTGGCCCTGCGGCCGGGTGCAGGCCGTGGTGGAGTTCCACACCTCGCAGGGCGTCTCCGTGGTGGAGTTCGAGACGAAGACCCTCTCCCGCTTCCTGCGCCTGACCCACGTGCCGACGGCCCAGCCGGTCCCGCACTGAACGTCACGGCTCCGCCGGGGGCCGGGTGCGCAGCGCGGCTCCCGTCACCGGGCCCGCGCTGAACCTGGCACTTTCGCCGGGCCGGTCCCACACCCGCCGCACCGACCCCGCGGCTCCGCCCGGCCGGTCCCACCTTGAGCCCAGGGCTGCTCCACTCACCGGCCCGCGCAGAGTCCGGCGCCTCCTGGCCGGTCCCGACCGGGCCCGCGGCGTCGCTCAGCGGGTTCCGGGCTGAGCCCCGTGGCTTCGCCTGGCCGGTCCCGCCTTGAGTTCGAGGCTTCGCTCACCGGCCCGCGCAGAGCCCGGCAGCTTCGCCCGGCCGATGCCGGACACGAGCCCGCGACAGCGCTCAGTCGGTCCTGCCTTGAGTTTGAGGCTTCGCTCACCGGCCCGCGCTGAGCCCGGCAGCTTCGCCCGGCCGATGCCGGACACGAGCCCGGGGCTCTGCTCACCGGCCCCGCGCTGAGTTCCGAGGCCCCCCGCCCAGCCGGTCCTGACCGAGCCCGAGACTCCCCCGGCCGGTCCCCGACCGAGCCGGGGGTTCGCTCAGCTGCCTGCCTTCAGCAGGGCCGCCACGATCGGGCCCGCGGTCGAGCCGCCGTGTCCGGCGGCCTGCACCACACCCGCCGCCGCCAGGTCACCGGCGTACGCGGTGAACCAGCCGTTGGGCTTCTTCTGGTTGTCGACCTCCGCCGACCCCGTCTTGGCGCCCCGGTCGCCGCCCACCCCGGCCATCGCCTCCGCGGCGGTGCCGGCCGACGCGGTGTACGACATCAGGTCCCGCAGCTGCGCGAGCGTGTCCGCGGACAGCGTGCGGGGGGCCGTCGCCAGCTGCCGCCCGTCGACCTCCGGCGACACCAGGTACGGCTGGTGGAACACCCCCGCCTTGACCGTCGCCGACACCGACGCCATGTTCAGCGGGTTCATCCGCACCCCGCCCTGGCCGATCAGGGACGCGGCCATCGGGGCCTTGGACTGCACCGGCACGGAGCCGTCGAACGTCGCCACCCCGACCTGCCAGTCGTTCTTCCCGAGCCCGAACACGTCCTGCGCCTGCTCGGTCAGGTCGTCGTCCTCCAGCTCGGGGGCCTGGCTGATGAAGGCGGTGTTGCAGGACCGGGCGAAGCTCGCCTTGAACGTGCCGTCCTTGATCTGGAACTTGTCGTCGTTCTGGAACTTCCAGCCGCCGTAGCTGAAGTACTTGGGGCACGGGTGCTTCTTGTCGGCGGACGCCAGCCCCTTCTCGATCAGCAGCGAGGAGGTGATCACCTTCATGGTGGAGCCCGGGGCCAGCGACCCCTGGAAGGCGACGTTGAAGCCGCGCGAGGAGTTCGCCACCGCGAGTATCTCGCCGGTCGAGGCGCGCAGCACCACCACCGACGCCTTCTGCTTCTTCGCCACCTGCGCCTCGGCGGCGGCCTGGAGGGACGGGTTCAGCGTGGTCTTCACCGTGCCCGGCGTGCCCTCGCTCAGCTCCAGCAGGGTCGTGTCGGACAGCTCCGCCTTCTTCGACTCCTCGCCGCGCACCACACGCAGCTCGACGCCCGCCTTGCCGCCCGCCTTGTCGCCGTACTTCTCGCGCAGCCCGTCCAGCACGGAGCCGAGGGAGGGGTACTTCGCGGTGGTCAGCTCGCCGCCGTCGCGGTCCAGCGCCTTCACCGGCGGGGTGCCCGCCTCGCCGGTGACCAGCTTGTCGCCGTCCCTCAGCTCCGGGTGCAGCACCGACGGCCGCCAGTCGACGCGCGGCTCGCCGTCCCCGGCGCGGCGCACCACGGTCAGCGTGCTGTCGTACGCCAGCGGCTTCGTCAGCTGCTCGTACGACACCGTTCCCTTGACGGAGAAGGTGACCGTCCCCTCTGCGGGCGCGCCCGGGGTGAGGGTGAGGTTCCGGACGCGGGCGTCCCTGGCGTACGAGGTGAGCAGCGCCGTGGCGGCCCTCGGGTCGTCGGTCGCGGCGGCGGCCTGGCCGACCTTGCCGGCCTGCCAGGCGGTGAGGAAGTTCCGGGCCGCGGTGGTGACCTCGCCGGCCGACAGCGGCCCGGTCTTGACGGCCTCCGCCTGCGTGGACGCCTGGCCCTTGCCGTCCTGCCCGGCCCCGCCGACGAGTGCGTACGCGCCGAAACCGGCACCGCCCGCGACCACGACTATCGCTGCGCCGAGCACGGCCGGCTTCATTCTTCGCCGGTCCGCGGCGCGCCCTCTGGTCCCCACTGCTGTTCGTTCCTCCGTCGCCCGCCCCGGCCCCCCGCGGCCCGCGTGGCTCTCATTCGAGTCAAGGCCACCTCGGCGCGGGTACGCCGAGGTCGGCCCCCACCCTAAAGTCCCGCCGGCCGGGCGGTGCGCTCAGCCGCCCGCTCGTAGCACGGCTGCGACAATCGGGCCGGCCGCGTCGCCGCCGTGGCCGCCCTGCTGCGCCATGGCCGCCGCCGCGACGTCGTTGCGGAAGCCGGTGAACCAGCTGTCCGAGGTGGCCTTCCCGTCGACCTCCGCGGAACCGGTCTTCGCGCCGATGTCCCCGCCCAGACCGGACATCGCCTTCTGGCCGGTGCCCTGGGTGGCGGTGAGCCGCATCATCTCCTTGAGCTGCGCGGCGGTGTCCCCCGACAGGCCCTTGGCCTGCGCCAGCTCCCGGCCGTCGAGGTCGGGGGAGACCAGGTACGGCTGGCGGAAGGTGCCGGTGATGGCGGTGGCCGTCACGGACGCCATGTTCAGGGGGTTCATCTGCACCTGGCCCTGGCCGATGGCGTTCGCCGCGCGGTCCGGGCCACCGGAGGCCGGCACGCTGCCGTCGAAGGAGGCGATGCCGGTCTTCCAGTCGTCCCGGCCGAGACCGAAGCGCTCCTGCGCCTCCTGGGTGAGCGAGGCGTCGCTGAGCGGCTTCTCGTCGATCAGCTTGATGAACGCCGTGTTGCAGGAGCGCAGGAAGCTGTTGGCGAGGCTGGCGCCCTCGTTCGGCTCCATGCCGGTGAGGTTCTTGAAGGTCTGGCTCTGCCAGGTGGCGGTGTCCGTACAGGGCGCGGGGCCGTTCATGGAGGTCACGCCGTTGTCGATGAGCATCGCGGCGGTGATGATCTTCATGGTGGAGCCGGGCGCGACCTGACCCTGGAACGCCGCGTTGAAGCCGTCGCCGCGGTGGTTGGCCACCGCCAGCACCTCGCCCGTACTGGGCTTCACGGCCACCACCGAGGACTCGGGGTACGCCTTCACCGCCTTCTCGGCCGCCGCCTGCACCCCGGCGCTGAGCGTGGTGCGCAGCTTGCCCGCCTTGCCCTCGGCGAGGGTGAGCAGCGGGGTGTCGGCCTCCTCGTTCGCGTGCCGGATCGACAGCTCGACGGCGGAGGTGCCGCCCGCCTTGTCGCCGTACTTCTGCCGCAGGGTGTCCAGCACGGGGCCGAGGGAGGGGTACTTCTCCTTCGTCAGCACGGTGCCGTCGCGGTCCACCGCCTCGATGGGCGGCTGCGCGGACTCACCGGTGACGAGGGTGTCGCCGTCCCGCAGGTCCGGGTGCACGACGGACGGCTTCCAGTCGACCAGCGCCCGCCCGGTGGTCTGCCCGCGGACGACCTTCACGCTGCTGGTGTAGCGCAGCGGCTTGGAGGCGCCGTCGAGGGCGACGGTCGCCTTCACGGTGAACGGCACGACGGTGCCGCGCGGGGTGCCCGGCGTGATGTCGACCCGGCCGATCCGCGCCTCCTCGCCGTACGCGGTCAGCAGCGCGCCGGCCGCCTGCGCGTTGTTCGTGTACGAGGCGGCCTCGGTCGCCTGCCCCTTCTCCCAGGCGCCGAAGAACGCCTCGGTGGCCTCGCGGACCTCGTCCTTGTCCGGCGGCCCCGACTTCGGCGTGTCCGCGGCACTCGAGCCGCCGCCCCCGCCGCCGTCCAGTGCCGAGACGATGTTGTACGCCCCGTACCCGGCTCCGCCGACCATCACGGCGAATATGCCGCCGACGACGGCGACCTTGACCCCCTTGCCCATCGGGCGATCCCTCCCCCGGCCGGACCCCACGCCATCTGAACGTGTTCAAAAGCCCGGCGCGCCCTGAACTCTATGCGCTGGGGATACCGAAGGGGCCGCTGTTTCCGTTTGTTGTCCGAACGGAGACCGTCCCCGACGGTCGATCCGACCCGCCGCATGTGCTGAACTCACTGCTGTCCGCGCACATTCGACGTCACAGAAAGGGCCGGCACATGACCGCGGTCCTCAGCACGGAGTGGGACAGCGTACGGCAGCGAGCCAGGCTGAGCGCTCGGTCGGCCGGGCCCTCCGCCCCGGTGGAACGCCTGCCCGAACTCATGCGGGCCGAGACACTCGGTCGGCTGCGCTGGGAGGTCATCCAGGGCGGTGCCCTGTTCCTGACCTATCCCCAACTGCTCGACGGCGCCGCCTTCGCCGCACTTCGACCCGCAGCACTTCTCGACGAGCTGGCGATCCGGGCGATCGGAGGCGGCGCGGTCCTGCCCGTCCGGGTCAACGCCCGGGACGCGGACCTGGCCGGCCAGCTGATCGCGATGCTCTCGACCGGTTTCCTCTTCTCGTCTCTCCCGATACCCGACGAACAGTGCCTGCTGCTGCAACGGGAGCTGGCCGCCCACGCGGACGCCGAGGCCGCGGCCGCGGCACTCGCCACGGAGGGATGGGCCGGCGCGGCGGAGCGCCTGCTGGCGGCCACCGGTGTCCTCGACACACCGCTGCGGCGCCGCACCGTCGCGCGGTGGGGCGAATGGCTGGAAGCCGCGGAGCGCGGTCAGCTCGAGGTCAGCCCTCTGACACCGGCCGACTACGCGACGGCGTACGCCCTGTGCCCTCCGCCGGGTCCGCAGGACGTGACCAGCGACGAGGGGCGGGCGGTGCTCACCGCCTGGACGAGCGGGGGACTCGATGTGGACGGCATGCCCAGCCGCAGTCGCCTGCACGGCAGCCTCGCCGCTCTCCGACGCTCCGGTGATCCGTTTGCGCAAGCGGACGCGCGGACATTGCGTGAGGCCTTCGACGAGACGTACTACCGGGCGATCGCAGTGGGCGAGGGCTGTCTGCTCGGGTTGTCCTCACCGCGACGCGGGGTCAGGCGCCGCGACGCCGCACCGCTCGCCGAGCAGACGCCGGTCGTGATGTACCCGACCCGGTTCGAACTGAGACTGGGCTCGATGAGCAGCGGGGAATGGCAGCGCTACACGGACGACGCGGCCGATGCCCTCACCCGCTGGTGGCACCGGCGTGATCTCGAAGCGCTGCAGGAGGTGGGCGACCTGCTCGGACAGCGAACCAAGGAGCCACCGTCCGGTGGCAGGGACGAGGTGCCGGTGACCCGTCTCCAGCGCTTCGCGCACAGCACCCGGGGGATCACCGTCCAGATGGCCGCCGGAGGCGGTATGAGCTGGGCGACCAGTCTGCTCGGCCAGGACACCGTCGGCGTGCTCGCCGGTGGCGCCGGGGGAGTGCTCGCCCCGGTGGTCGTCGCGGCCGTCACCGCCGGAGTGGACCGCCTGACCGACTTCCGGGGGCGGTATGACGTCGTGGAGATTCCCGGGGTGCTGGGAGGAGGACCCGATGGACGCTGAGGCGCCGCGCACACACACCCGTACGGCGTACACCGATGCCGACGGCGGGCGGTGGTGCGAGGTCTATGTCGACACCTACCGCCTGCGCTCCGGCGCCGAGACGGCCCGGCACCGCATCCGCGTCGGCGGCGGCCGTACCGGTGTCGTGGTGGTGGCCCGATGCGGCGACGACGTCCTGTTGGTCCGCCAGTGGCGTCCGGCGATCGGCCGGTGGGCCTGGGAACTCCCACGAGGCTTCGGTGAAACCGACCCTGCCTCGGACGCACTGCGCGAACTGGCCGAGGAGACAGGGCTGACCGGCTCCACGGCGACCGTGCTGACGTACCTGGACGTCGACTCCGGCATGCTGGAGAGCGAGGTCGCCGTCGTCGAGGTCCTGGTGCGAAAGGACGCCCCCCTCCGCCCCGGCTGGGCGGGCGACGGCGAGATCGCCCAGGCGCGCTGGTGGAGTCCGCACGACATCGCCATGGCGATCCGCGCGGGAGAGCTACGGGACGGCTTCACACTCGCGGCACTCGGAGCATCCCACGCGACGCGTCACTAGCCGACGGTCACGGCGTCACGGCTGACGCCGATACGGGACCGGGACGCCGGCGGGTGTCCGCGGGCGCCCCGGGCCGTCGCTAGACCCACGTGTCCAGCCACATCCGCGACCGCCAGTCGTCGATCGGGATCGGGGTGCCCGTGTAGATCGGCCAGAAGTAGATGAAGTTCCAGATGATCAGGAGGGTCACCACGCCCGCGGCCGTCGCGCCCGCCACGCGGCGGGTGTCGGACGAGCGGCGCGGGCCGACGACCGCGCCCAGCAGCATCGCCACCGCCAGGCACAGGAACGGCAGGAAGACGATCGCGTAGAAGTAGAAGATCGTCCGCTCCTGGTAGAGGAACCAGGGGGCATACCCCGCGGCGACACCACAGGCGATCGCGCCCGCCCGCCAGTCGCGGCGGAAGAACCAGCGCCACAGCACGTACAGCAGGGCCAGGCAGCCCACCCACCACAGCATCGGGGTGCCGATGGCCAGCACCTCCTGCGCGCACTTCTCACCCGCGTCCGTCGGGCAGCCGTCCACACCGGGCGCCGGGGACTCGTAGAAGTACGACACCGGCCGGCCGGTGACGATCCAGCTCCACGGGTTGGACTCGTACGTGTGCGGCGAGGACAGGCCGACGTGGAAGTCGTACACCTGGTTCTCGTAGTGCCACAGGCTGCGCCACCAGTCGGGGAACAGCCACGACCAGTCGCTCCCCCGCCCGTCGCGGGTCGCCCAGTCGCGGTAGTAGCCGCCGCTGCCGTCGGACGGCGAGAGGAACCAGCCGATCCAGGACGCGAAGTAGGTGGCCACCGCCACCGGCACCGTCGACAGGAACGCCCAGCCCAGGTCCCGCTTCAGTACCGTCAGCCGGGGCCGGGCGGCGCCCGCGACCCGGCGCGCGCCGACGTCCCACAGCACGGACATCACACAGAACGCGGCCATGATGTACAGGCCGTTCCACTTGGTGCCGACGGCCAGGCCCAGCATCAGGCCGGCCGCGAGACGCCAGGGGCGGAAGCCGATCCTCAGGCTCTCGGCGATCCCCGCGTCGGGGCGCGCCCGCCCGTCCGCGTCCACCGGCAGCGCGGCGGCCAGCTTCTCGCGGGCCTTGTCCCGGTCGATCAGCAGGCAGCCGAAGGCCGCCAGCACGAAGAACATCAGCACGCCGTCGAGCAGCGCGGTGCGGCTCATCACGAAGTGCAGCCCGTCCACCGCCATCAGCGCGCCCGCGAGACAGCCGAGGAACGTGGAGCGGAACAGCCGCCGCCCGATCCGGCACAGCATCAGCACGGACAGCGTGCCGAGCAGCGCCGTCATGAACCGCCAGCCGAACGGGTCGAAGCCGAAGATCAGCTCGCCCAGTCCGATGACGTACTTGCCGACCGGCGGATGGACGACGTAGGCCGCGTCCGTGGGGATCGGGACGTTGCCGCCCGAGTCCAGGACGAGCCGGTTGACCTCCTTGTCCCAGTTGACCTCGAACCCGCGGTGGACGAGCGCCCACGCGTCCTTGGCGTAGTACGTCTCGTCGAATATCACCGCCTTGGGGTGACCCAGGTTCCAGAACCGCAGCACGCCCGCCACCAGCGTCACCAGCAGCGGGCCGCCCCACCCCGACCAACGGACGAGGCGGTCGGCGAGCACCGGCGGCACGCCGAGCGTCTTCCACAGCCGGCCCGACGGCTCGGTGTACGGCGGGACCAGGCGGTCGCGGACGTCGCCTCTGGGGCCGGACGTCCGGTAGCCGAAACGCCGCAGCCGCTGCTGCCACGTCTGCCGTTGCTCGTGCGGCGGCTGCTCCTGCCGGGTGTCCGTGGAGGACGCGGTACTGGTCACCGCGCCATCGTAGGGAACGGCGCTGTGTGAGTCCCGCGCATGGGCGGTATGCCCCGCGTCCGTCGGCTCCTGGGAGGATGGGCGGGTGACCGGAACCCTCGTACTCGCAGGCACCCCCATCGGCGACATCTCCGACGCGCCGCCCCGGCTCGCCGAGGAACTCGCCGGCGCCGACGTCGTCGCCGCCGAGGACACCCGGCGGCTGCGCCGGCTGACGCAGGCGCTCGGCGTCAGGCCCAAGGGCCGGGTGGTGTCGTACTTCGAGGGCAACGAGTCCGCGCGGACGCCCGAGCTGGTCGAGGAGCTGGTGGGCGGCGCGCGCGTGCTGCTGGTCACGGACGCGGGTATGCCGTCCGTGTCCGACCCCGGCTACCGGCTGGTCGCCGCGGCCGTCGAGCGGGACGTCAAGGTCACCGCGGTGCCGGGACCGTCCGCCGTGCTGACCGCGCTCGCCCTGTCCGGGCTGCCCGTGGACCGCTTCTGCTTCGAGGGGTTCCTGCCCCGCAAGGCCGGCGAACGGCTGGGACGGCTGCGGGAGGTCGCGGACGAGCGCCGCACCCTCGTCTACTTCGAGGCCCCGCACCGCCTCGACGACACCCTCGCCGCGATGGCCGAGGTGTTCGGCGGCGAGCGCCGGGCCGCCGTCTGCCGGGAGCTGACCAAGACGTACGAGGAGATCAAGCGGGGCCCGCTCGCCGAGCTGGCGGCCTGGGCGGCCGAGGGCGTGCGCGGGGAGATCACGGTGGTCGTCGAGGGCGCGCCCGAGAAGGGCCCCGAGGAGATCGACGACGCCGAGCTGGTGCGCCGGGTGCGGGTGCGCGAGGAGGCGGGGGAGCGGCGCAAGGAGGCCATCGCGGCGGTCGCGGCGGAGGCCGGGCTCCCCAAGCGGCAGGTGTTCGACGCGGTCGTCGCGGCCAAGAACGCCGACGGGCGGGTCGCCTCGGAGCGCTGACGCGGGGCGCAGGTAAGCGCTGACGCGCGCGGGGGAGCGCTGACGCGGGCCGCCCGGGAGGGCGACGCCAAGCGCCCGGGAGCGCTGACGCGGGCCGCAGGGGAGCGCTGGAACCCGGCGCCTGTGCCGCGCGAACCCGGGCGTTGGCAAAGAGCTCGGGGCATTGTGGTAATCCACGGCCAAATCGGCGCCAATACTGCGTCGGCGCCCGTGTGTTCACGGTCCGCGAGGAGTCCACTGGTCGGTGGGGGCGGACGCGGGTCCGTCCCGTCAGCGGACCGACGGGAGCCGGCATGACCGAGATCTCCGGGCAGGGCGGACTGCGCGCGGGCGCCACCGCCGTGGTCACCGAGGCGTACGCGTTCGCCTGCATGCGCTGCGGGTACGGCTGGGAGCAGTCGTACGAGATAGAGCACCACACCGACGGCGACGGCCGGACCTTCGTGCTGTACGTGGCGGACGGCCGGATCGTGCCCTCCCCGCTGAACCGGCCCACCTGCCACAGCTGCGACGGGCACCTCGTACGGATCCTGCGCCCCGGCCGGGTCGACTCCGCCCGCGACGCCGCCCACCGCGAGCGCCGGGTGCCCGCCGCCGGACCGGTCGAGGCCCCCTGGACCCCGGACACCGCGGAGGGGCCCGCGCCGCTTCCGTAGGATCGGAGGCATGCCTGCCAACGACCCCGACAAGAACGCCGCGCCGCCGCTCCCGGAGCCCCTGCGGGTGCCGGTCGCGGACTCCCACACCCACCTCGACATGCAGTCCGGCACGGTCGAGGAGGCCCTCGCCAAGGCCGCGTCGGTGGGGGTGACGACCGTGGTGCAGGTCGGCTGCGACCTCAAGGGGTCCCGGTGGGCGGCGGACACGGCGGCGGCGTACGACGCCGTGCACGCGACGGTCGCGCTGCACCCCAACGAGGCCCCGCGGATCGTGCTCGGGGACCGCCCTGGGGGCACCTCCCAGCCCTCTGGGGCTGGGGGAGGGTGGTCGCGGCAGGGCGCCCGCGAGCCCGGCGGGGACGCGGCGCTGGACGAGGCGCTCGCCGAGATCGACCGGCTGGCCGCGCTGCCCCAGGTCAAGGGCGTCGGCGAGACGGGTCTCGACCACTTCCGCACCGGCGAGGAGGGCAAGGAGGCCCAGGAGCGGTCCTTTCGCGCCCACATCGAGATCGCCAAGCGGCACGGCAAGACGCTCGTGATCCACGACCGCGACGCCCACGCCGACGTGCTGCGCGTGCTCAAGGAGGAGGGCGCCCCCGAGCGCACCGTCTTCCACTGCTACTCCGGCGACGCCGAGATGGCGGAGGTCTGCGCCCGCGCCGGCTACTACATGTCCTTCGCCGGCAACGTCACCTTCAAGAACGCGCAGAACCTGCGGGACGCCCTCGCCGTCGCCCCGCCGGAGCTGGTCCTGGTCGAGACCGACGCGCCCTTCCTCACCCCGGTGCCCTACCGCGGGCGGCCCAACGCCCCCTACCTGGTGCCGGTCACGGTGCGTGCCATGGCCGCCGTCCGCGGCGTCGACGAGGACACCCTCGCCGCCGCGCTGGGCGCCAACACGGCCCGCGCCTTCGGCTACTGACGGCCCCACAATCGCGCACGTTCCGTAGTCGTGTCGCTTGGGAGAGTCACCGGCGCTCGGCTAGGTTCTGGGAGCCCCATCGGGACCCCCTGGCCAGCCCTGGAGCGTGTCGGCGTGAGCACCACCCTGCGGTTCGAGACGTACGACAAGACGTGCCCGACGCATGCCGTGTGCGGCGGGATCCACGAGGCGGAGACCGTGCCCGCGCTGCCCCGCCGCGCGCCCGCCCCCGCGCCGCCCCGGCGGTCCGCGCACCGGCGCCCCGGCCGGTACGCCGAGCGGGCCGACGCCGCCCGCCGGCTGCTGCCCAGGGCACTGGTCGTCGCGTTCCTCGCGGGCGGCACCACCGCCTTCGTGGCCGAGGACAAGGCCGTAGAGCTGAACGTCGACGGCCGGCCCCGCACCCTGCACACCTTCGCCGACGACGTCACCGCCCTCCTCGCCGAGGAGGGCGTGCGCACCGGGCCGTACGACGAGATCGTCCCCGCCCCCGGCACCGCACTGGAGGACGGCGACGCCATCGAGGTGCGGCACGCCCGCCCCCTGCTGCTCACCCTCGACGGCACCCGCCAGGAGGTGTGGACGACCGCGGAGACGGTGCGCGAGGCGCTGGAGCGGATCGGCGTGCGGGTGTCCGGCGCCCGGCTGTCGGTGCCGCCCGGCCGGCGCATCGGACCGGCGGGGCTCGCCCTGGACGTCCGCACCGAACGCGCGGTGACCGTGCTGGCCGACGGGCGGGCCCGCACGGTCCGCACCAACGCCGCGACCGTGCGCGAGGCCGTCACGCAGGCCGGGGTCACCCTGCGCGGCCGGGACACCACCTCCGTCGCCCCCGGGAGCTTCCCGCGCGACGGCCAGACCGTCACCGTGCTGCGCATCACCGACGGCACGGAGGTCCGCGACGAGGCGATCCCGTTCACCGAGGTCCGCGTCGAGGACCCGGCGCTCACCCGGGGCGCCGAGGTCGTCGACCGCCCGGGACGGCCGGGCCTGCGCCGCCTCACCTACGCGCAGCGCACCGTCAACGGGGTCCGGCAGAAGCCGCGGCTGCTGGGCATGGAGGTGGTGCGCGACCCGCTGCCGCGGCGGGTACGGGTCGGCACCCGGCCGGTGCCGCTGTCGGTGCGGGGCGCGGACGCGCTGGACTGGGACGCGCTGGCCCGGTGCGAGTCCGGCGGCCGGCCCGGCGCGGCCGACCCCTCGGGCACCTACGGCGGGCTGTACCAGTTCGACACCCGGACCTGGCAGGACCTCGGCGGCACCGGCCGGCCCCAGGACGCGCCCGCCGCCGAGCAGACGTACCGCGCCAAGAAGCTGTACGTCCGCAGCGGCGCCGCGGCCTGGCCGCACTGCGGGACCCGGCTGGAGGGCTGACGGCAGTGCGGGGGGCGGTGGCCCGACACCCCCGCACCGCCGGGGCGGCACCCCCGCACTGCCGGGGCGGCACCCCCGCACTGCCGGGGCGGCACCCCCGCACTGTTGGCCCGACACCCCCCACACCGCCGGGGCGCCGGCCGGCACACGGGGTGACCGGGGCGGACCCGTGAGCCCCGTACCCTTGTCCCGTGACCAGCCCCACCCCCGACGCCCTCCTGGGCCCCGCCGACGTCCGCGAACTCGCGGCCGCCCTCGGCGTACGGCCCACCAAGCAGCGCGGCCAGAACTTCGTCATCGACGCCAACACGGTCCGCCGCATCGTGCGCACCGCCGAGGTCCGCCCCGACGACGTGGTCGTCGAGGTCGGCCCCGGGCTCGGCTCGCTCACCCTGGCACTGCTGGAGGCCGCCGACCGGGTCACCGCCGTCGAGATCGACGACGTGCTGGCCGCCGCGCTGCCCGCCACCGTCGCCGCCCGCATGCCGGAGCGCGCCGACCGGTTCGCGCTGGTCCACTCCGACGCCATGCATGTCGCCGAACTGCCCGGGCCCGCCCCGACCGCCCTGGTCGCCAACCTGCCGTACAACGTCGCCGTCCCGGTGCTGCTGCACATGCTCGAAACCTTCCCGAGCATCGAACGCACCCTGGTGATGGTGCAGTCCGAGGTCGCCGACCGGCTCGCCGCCGCCCCCGGCTCGAAGGTGTACGGCGTCCCCTCGGTCAAGGCCAACTGGTACGCCGAGGTGAAGCGGGCCGGGGCCATCGGCCGCACCGTCTTCTGGCCCGCGCCGAACGTCGACAGCGGACTGGTGTCGCTGGTGCGGCGCGCGGAGCCGCTGAAGACCACCGCCACCCGGCGCGAGGTGTTCGCCGTCGTCGACGCGGCCTTCGCCCAGCGCCGCAAGACGCTGCGCGCCGCGCTCGCCGGATGGGCCGGCTCGGCCGCCGCCGCCGAGGCGGCGCTGGTCGCGGCGGGCGTCTCCCCGCAGGCGCGGGGCGAGTCGCTGACCGTCGAGGAGTTCGCCCGCATCGCCGAACACAAGGAGCGGGGCCAGCAGTGAGCGTCACCGTCCGCGTCCCCGCCAAGGTCAACGTCCAGCTCGCCGTCGGCGCGGCACGCCCCGACGGTTTCCACGAGCTGGCCAACGTCTTCCTCGCGGTCGGCCTGTACGACGAGGTGACCGCCACCCCGTCGCCGGACGGGCTGCGGATCACCTGCGACGGACCCGACGCCGCCCAGGTCCCCCTCGACCGCACCAACCTCGCCGCGCGCGCCGCCCTGGCCCTCGCCGAGCGGTACGGCCGCACACCGGACGTCCATCTGCACATCGCCAAGGACATCCCCGTCGCCGGCGGCATGGCCGGCGGCAGCGCGGACGGCGCCGGCGCGCTGCTGGCCTGCGACGCGCTGTGGGGGACCGGCGCCGGACGTGAGGAGCTCCTCGACATCTGCGCCGAGCTGGGCAGCGACGTGCCGTTCAGCCTGGTCGGCGGGGCGGCGCTCGGCACCGGACGGGGCGAGAAGCTGACGGAGCTGGAGGTCGGCGGCACCTTCCACTGGGTGTTCGCGACGGCCGGCCGGGGGCTGTCCACGCCCGCCGTCTTCCGCGCGTTCGACCGGCTGGCCGAGGGACGGGACATCCCGGAGCCGACGGCGTCCCGGCCCGTGCTCGACGCCCTCGCCAAGGGCGACCCGGACGCCCTCGCCGCCGCCGTCACCAACGACCTCCAGCCGGCCGCCCTCTCCCTCTTCCCGGAGCTGACGGACACCCTCGCGGCCGGCCGGGCGGCGGGAGCGCTCGCCGCCCTGGTCTCCGGCTCGGGCCCGACCACGGCCTTCCTGGCCCGCGACGGGAGGACGGCCGAGAAGATCGCCGCCGAACTCCGCCCCTTGGCCACCACCCGCACCGCCCGCACGGCCCCGGGCCCGGTCCCGGGAGCGACCGTCCTCTGACGCGTCGGCGGCGCGGGTCGACCGCGGTCAGCCCGATTCCGATCAGGTCATCACAAGGGTGACCATCTCCTCGCGTCCCGGGCGCCCCCCGGCAGGGCCTACGCTTGAGAACTGATCGATCCACCGGGCAGGAGAGAAATGGCCGTCAATCTGGTCAATGTCGAGAACGTCAGCAAGGTGTACGGGACGCGTGCGCTGCTGGACGGGATTTCGCTCGGCGTCTCGGAAGGGGACCGGATCGGGGTCGTGGGGCGCAACGGGGACGGCAAGACCACGCTGATCCGCATGCTGGCCCGGCTGGAGGAGGCCGACACCGGGCGGGTGACGCACTCCGGCGGGCTGCGGCTCGGCGTGCTCACCCAGCACGACTCGCTCGACCCCGAGGCCACCGTCCGGCACGAGGTCATCGGCGACATGGCCGACCACGAGTGGGCCGGCAACGCCAAGGTGCGGGACGTGCTCACCGGGCTGTTCGGCGGACTCGACCTGCCCGGCTTCCCCAAGGGCCTGGACACCGTCATCGGACCGCTGTCCGGCGGTGAGCGTCGCCGTATCGCGCTCGCCAAGCTGCTCATCGAGGAGCAGGACCTGATCGTCCTCGACGAGCCGACCAACCACCTCGACGTCGAGGGCATCGCCTGGCTCGCCGAGCACCTGCGCAACCGCCGGTCCGCGCTCGTCTGCGTCACCCACGACCGGTGGTTCCTCGACCAGGTCTGCACCCGCATGTGGGACGTGCAGCGCGGCGTCGTCCACGAGTACGAGGGCGGCTACTCCGACTACGTCTTCGCCCGCGCCGAGCGTGAGCGCATCGCGGCCACCGAGGAGGCCAAGCGGCAGAACCTGGTCCGCAAGGAGCTGGCCTGGCTGCGCCGCGGCGCCCCCGCCCGCACCTCCAAGCCGCGCTTCCGCGTCGAGGCGGCCAACGAGCTGATCGCGGACGTGCCGCCGCCGCGCGACAGCAGCGAACTGATGAAGTTCGCCTCCACGCGGCTGGGCAAGACGGTGTTCGACCTGGAGGACGTCACCGTCCAGGCCGGGCCGAAGGTGCTGCTGAAGCACGTGACCTGGCAGCTCGGCCCCGGCGACCGCATCGGCCTGGTCGGGGTGAACGGCGCCGGCAAGACGTCCCTGCTGCGGGCGCTCGCCGAGGCCGCCCGCAGCGAGGGCGAGGTGCAGCCCGCGGCGGGCAGCGTCCGCGTGGGCAGGACGGTCAAGCTGGCCTACCTCTCCCAGGAGGTCGCCGAACTCGACCCCGAGCTGCGGGTGCTGCAGGCCGTGCAGCAGGTGCGCGAGCGGGTCGACCTCGGCAAGGGCCGCGAGATGACCGCCGGCCAGCTCTGCGAGACCTTCGGCTTCAACAAGGAGAAGCAGTGGACGCCGGTCGGCGACCTGTCCGGCGGTGAGCGCCGCCGGCTGCAGCTGCTGCGGCTGCTGATGGACGAGCCCAACGTCCTCTTCCTCGACGAGCCCACCAACGACCTCGACATCGAGACCCTCACCCAGCTCGAGGACCTCCTCGACGGCTGGCCCGGCTCCATGATCGTCATCTCCCACGACCGGTTCTTCGTCGAGCGCACCACCGACCGGGTCTTCGCCCTCCTCGGCGACGGCACCCTGCGGATGCTGCCGCGCGGCATCGAGGAGTACCTGGAGCGGCGCAGGCGCATGGAGGAGGCCGCCGCGGCCTCCTCCGCCCCGGCCGCGGCGGCGTCCCGGTCCGAGGCGCCCGAGAAGAGCGCCGCCGACCAGCGCGCCGCCAAGAAGGAACTGCAGAAGGTCGAGCGCCAGCTGGACAAGGTCTCGGCCAGGGAAGCCACCCTGCACGCCGCCATCGCCGAGAACGCGACGGACTTCGCGAAGGTGGCCGAACTGGACGCCGAACTGCGGGACCTGGCAGGTCAGCGCGACGAACTGGAGCTGCGCTGGCTGGAACTGGCCGAGGACGCCTGACCCGGCGCGAGGTCCGCGCCGCGCGCCTGCGCGCGGGGAGCGCACGGCGCGTGAAGAGGGCGTGGAGGCACGTAACGGGCGCATCACAGGCCGGTCCTCCCTTGGGAACAGGGGAGGACGCGGCCCGGTGGCGTGTCGGTACCGGGTGATAGAAAGAGCCGTCTGATAAGTGACCGACGACGACTCTGGGTCATCACGTACCTCAGGGCGTGGCTAAAAATCAGTGAGCAAGGGGGAACGCGCTGATGACTCAGCCGCCCAACCAGCCGCCTCAGGGCGGCTTCGGACCACCGCAGGATCCGCCGCCGGGCGGTGGCTTCGGACCGCCGCAGGGCCCGCCGTCGACGCCGCCGCCCCCGCAGAACGCGCCGGCCGGCGCTCCGCAGCCCGGGTACGGCTACCCGCAGCAGCCGCCCGCCGGTTATGGCTACCCGGGGCAGCAGCCCGGCCCGTACGGCCAGCCGCAGCAGCCCGGCCCCTACGGCCAGCCGCAGCAGCCGGGACCGTACGGCCAGCCCGGCTACGGCCACCCGCAGCAGCCGCAGTTCCCCGGCGCGCCCGGCACCCCGCCCGGCGGCGGCTCCCGCAACCCCTTCAAGGGCAAGCCCCTGCTGATCGTCGCCGCGGCGGTCGCGGTGGCGCTCGTCGTCGGCGGCACCGTGTGGGCCGTCGCCGGCGGCGACGACAAGAAGGACGAGCCGGTCGCCCAGCCGACCGAGGACCCCAAGCCCGGCAAGTCCGACGCCGCCCCGGTCAACCCCGGCGACGGCAGCGGCGACGGCGGCGAGGACCCCGAGGACCTCAACGAGGGCCGCCAGGCCGGTGAGTCCAAGGTGCTCTGGTACAAGGAGGCGCCCGACGCGCCCGGTTCCGGCGCCGACGCCCCCGGCCTGTGGGTCACCGGAAAGACGGCGGTCAAGGCGGCCTACAAGGACGTCTACGCCTACAACGTGAGCGACGGCAAGCCCGCCTGGGACACCATCAGCTTCCCGAACAAGATCTGCGCGGTCACCCCGCAGAAGACGGCCGACGACAAGGTCGTCGTCGCCTACATGAGCAGCAGCAGCGACAGCGCCAAGTGCAACCGGCTCCAGCTTCTCGACCTCACCACCGGTGAGAAGGGCTGGACGCAGGAGGTCGCCGACGGCGCCCTGTTCGACTCCGTGCTGTCCATCGAGATGTCCCTCACCGGCAACACGCTGATGGTGGGCCGCTCGCAGTCCGGCACGGCGTACGACGTGCGGACCGGAAGGAAGCTGTTCGACTCCAAGCGGTACGGCGACGCCCCCTGCTTCCCCTCCGCCTTCGCGGGCGGTGAGCGGCTGATCCAGGTCGCGTCCTGCGGTGCCGGCGGCACCAACGAGCACGACGAGGTCCGTGAGCTCGACCCGGCGACCGGCAAGGTCAAGTGGACCTACCAGTACCAGAAGGGCTGGAGGGTCGAGCGGACGTACTCCGTGAACCCGCTGGTCGTCTACGCCACCAAGGAGGAGGACGGCGACAAGAAGGCCTGGAACATCGCCTCCTTCACCGCGGCCGGCAAGCTGCGCTCGCAGGTCTCCGTCGACGAGAAGTTCGACGCCGGCTGCGGCTGGGCCATCCTCGCGCGCGACCTCCAGGGCTGCGACGGCGTCGTCGCCGAGGGCGACACCCTCTACCTGCCGACCGCGGCGACCACCGGGGCCAACGAGATCGTCGCCATCAGCCTCGCCACCGGCAAGGAACTGTGGCGGCAGTCCTCCCCCGTGGAGGAGTCGATGGTCCCCATGAAGGTCGAGAACGGCAAGCTCGTCGCGTACGTCGAGCCGTCCTACGACGCGGGCGGCCGCATCGTGGCCCTGCCGGTGTCCGGCGCGAACCACAAGCCGGTCGTGCTGATGCAGAACCCGCAGGCCGTCGCCGACATCGAGAACGGCTTCTTCAGCAAGGCGATCGACTGGGTCGACGGCCGTTTCTACCTGTCCACCACCCGGCTGAACGGCAACGACGACGCTAAGGAGAAGTTGATGCTCGCCTACGGCAAGTGAGACCCGTGGGCACCGCTCACGTCACTTTCCCGCCGCCCGTCGTTCCCTTCCCCGAGGTACCCACGTCATGAGCCAGCCACCCCCGCCGCCCAACCAGCCCCCGCAGCAGCCGGGGTTCGGACCGCCGCAGGACCCGTCCGATCCGCCGCAGCAGCCCGTTCAGCCCACGCCGCCCGCCCCGTCCGGGCAGCCGGCTCCGCCCGCGCAGCCTCCGGGGCAGCAGCCGTCCGCCGGGCCGGATCTCGGCAAGTCGCCCCAGCCGGGGTACGGCTACCCGCAGGCCCCGGGCCGGCAGCCGCCCGCCGCGCCGCCGACGCCCCCGCAGGGGCCCGGATACGGCTACCCGCAGCAGCCGCAGCCTCCGCAGCCGCAGGCCGGTTACGGCTACCCGGGCCAGCAGCCCGGTCCGTACGGACAGCCGCAGCAGCCGGGGCCCTACGGCCAGCCGCAGCAGCCCGGTCCGTACGGCCAGCCCGGGTACGGGCAGCCGGGATACGGGCAGCAGGGGTACGGCTATCCGCAGACGACGGTGCCGATGCAGGCGCAGCCCGGGCAGCCGGGCGGGCGCAAGATCAACAGCACGGTGGCCATCATCGCCGCGGCCGTCGTGGCCATCGCCCTCATCGTGGGCGGCGGCGTCTGGTACGCGTCCTCGTCCGGCGACGACGACAAGCAGACCACCGCCGGCGGCGGCGACGGCAAGGGCGAGGAGAAGGGCAAGGGCGACGGTTCCACCGGCGGCTCCGGCGAGGGCACCGGGGGCACGTCCGGCGAGGCCAAGGAGAAGGCGCCCTCCGACCCCAAGTCCAAGGTCCTCTTCCAGGTGCCCGCGCCGAAGGTGCCCAAGGGCACCACCAGCATCCCCATCGCGGGCTCCTGGCTGACCGACACGGTCTACGCCAAGAGCGGGCTCTCCGAGATCACCGGCTACGACCGCGCGACCGGCGGCAAGAAGTGGACGCTGGACCTGCCCGGTCCGGTGTGCGCGTCGACCGGCCACCTCACCGAGGACAACAAGACGGCCATCGCCCACAAGCCGGCCATGCCCACCAAGGGGAACCCCCAGTCCTGCACCCAGGTCGCGCTGATCGACCTGGAGTCCGGCAAGCAGGTGTGGTCCAAGTCGGCCAAGTCCGGCACCATGCCGATCAACTTCAACAACGTGACGCTCAGCGGCGGCACCGTGGCGGCCGGCAGCACCAGCGGCGGCGCCGCCTGGAGCATCGCCGACGGCAAGGAGCTGTGGGCGCCCAAGACGTCCGACTCCTGCTACGACGCCGGGTACGGCGGCGGCGCGAAGCTGGTCGCGGTCCGCAAGTGCGGTTCGTACGGTGAGGACCGTCAGCTGCACATCCAGACCCTCGACCCCAAGACCGGCGACGTCATCACCGAGTACAAGATGGACGCCGGCATCGAGTACGCGGCCGTCGTGTCCACCGACCCGCTGGTGGTGGCCGCCGACGTCGGTGACTCCGCCGGCGACGGCAGCGGCATCTCCGACTTCTTCTCCGTCGACAACAAGACGGGCAAGCTGCGCGCCCGCCTCTCCGCGCCGGGCGACGAGTTCGCGGCCCGCTGCGACGCGATCTACAAGGTCGAGAACTGCACGGGGGTCACGGTCGGCAACGACCGGCTGTACATCGCGACCGAGGAGCACGACACCGGCGGGGAGTCCTACGGCCAGACCAACGAGGTCGTGGCCTTCGACCTGGCGACCGGCAAGCAGACCGGCCAGCGGGCCGACGCCGGTGACGACTACGAGATCTACCCGCTGCGGATGGACGGCGGCAACGTGATCGCGTACAAGCGTCCGCCGTACGACAAGGGCGGGCAGGTCGTCAGCATCGACGGCGGCTCCTTCAAGCAGACCGTGCTGATGGAGAACCCGTCGACGGAGGCCGTGCGGGACGTCGAGTCGCGGATGTCGCCGGACTACTCGGAGGTCCTCTACGGGCAGGGGGGTCTGTACATGTCCTCCGTGTTCGCGAGTGACTACACCAGTCGTGACAAGGAGTACTCGGTGATCGCGTTCGGTACGAGCTGATCGGTCGCCGTTCGGCTTCGGTCGTATCCCTGGTGGGCTGCAACGGCCCCGTCCCTGTTCAGGGGCGGGGCCGTTCGCGTACCGCTCATCACGCGCTCTTCGCCACCGAACACGAGAATTTCGGCGTTCCGGGGCGATTCTCGCCGGTAGGGGGAGCGCGACGTCGAACAAGCGTGTAGCTTCCGGGGGCATCCGGGGGCGTGTTGTCTGGGGGGATGATTGTCCGATGGGAGTGCGGCTGATGGTGGTCGACGACCACCGATTGCTCGCCGAGGCGCTGGCCTCGGCGCTGAAGCTGCGAGGGCACAGGGTGCTGGCCGCGGCGGCGCCCGCGGCGGGGGCGGCGGATCTGGTGATCAGCAGGGCGCCGGAGGTGTGTCTGCTGGGGACGGCGGCGCCGGCGGAGGCCGGGACGTTCGATCCCGTGGTGAAGATCAAGCGGGAGCGGCCGCAGGTGGCGGTGGTGGTGCTGGGGCCGGTGCCGTCGCCGCGGGGGATCGCGGCGGCGTTCGCGGCGGGGGCGTCGGGGTACGTCCGGCACGACGAGCGGATCGAGGGGGTCGAGCGGGCGATGCTGAAGGCGCGGGCGGGGGAGGCCGCGGTGGCGCCGGCGTTGTTGCAGGGGGCGTTCGGGGAGCTGCTGAATCCCGCGGCTCAGCCGGATGACGAGGGGGCGCGGTTGTTGCGGATGCTGACGCCTCGGGAGGTGGAGGTGCTGGTGCGGGTCGCGGACGGGGAGGACACGCGGCTGATCGCGGCGGGGATGGGGATCGCGCCGTCGACTGCTCGGACGCATGTGCAGCGGGTGCTGATGAAGTTGGGGGTGGGGTCGCGGTTGGAGGCGGCGGCCCTGGCGGCCCGCACGGGCCTCCTGGACCGCGCGTCGCCACGGGAGGCGGAGGGCTGACGCCTTGGCGCTCGGTGGGGCTGAGGTCCGACGCCCGCGGCTCGGTGGGGCTGAGGTTAGACGCCCGCGGCTCGGTGGGGGCTGGGGTGTGATGCCTGCGGCGCAGGGTTCTGTGCGGTGGGGGCGGGTGTAGCGCCCAGGGTGGGGTGGTGGTGCGGGGCCGCGGTGGGGCGGTCGTCCTCGGTCTGGCGCGATGAAGCGTGCTTGTGGGGTGTGGGGTGTTGACGCGCCAGCCGCTGCGGGCGCCCACCCCCACCCCGTCCCCTCCCCGCCGTCGGCGACTTCACCAACACCGTGGCGCCCATCACCCTCCGCAGCTTGGCGGCGCGCCTGCCGCCAACTGCGGGCAGTCGTGCCGCTGGGGCGATGGGGGTCCCCCCGCTCGAGCGGAGCCGAGAGTGGGGGAGGGTGGGCGCGGCGGCACCCCGTCAGCGCCGGGGTGTGCGGACTCCCCCCGGCCCGCACCAGGCGCCGGGCGGTCACCGGCACACGGAGGTGCAGGGTCCGTACGCGCGCCGGTGACGTATCCGCACACGGGGGTGCAGGGCCCGTGCCCGTGCCCGTTGGCGGATATGGGTACGGGGTGTGCAGTCCCGTGAGAAGGGAGCCGCACACCCCGTGTCGGAAGGGGACCGTCAGGTCGTGGGGGTGTCCTCGTCGACAGGGGGTGGCGGCGGCGCCGTCGGGCGGAGCCAGAGCCAGAGAAGGAACAGCAGGCCGAGGATCAGCATCCCCAACCCCGTCCACAGGTTGATGTTGACCCCCTGCGCCTTGTCGATGTCGGCATCCGACGCGGTGAACCCGGCGATCATCACGATCACCCCGTACAGCACGAACAACCCACCGATGATCCGCCGGATGTCGAACAACCGGGCGGCCGTCGCGGACTTGGTCTCCAGCTCGGTGATCTCCTTCTGGAGGTCACTCTCGGAGTTGTGCTCGGACATGCTCTCTCAATCCTCCCGCGGTCAGAACGAGAACGGGATGTAGCAGGCGGCAGCCAGAATCACCGCACCCCAGCCCAGCAGCGCCGGCTTGCGGTACCACGCGTCGTCGCCCTCCGCGGGCGGCTCCGCCATGCCGGGCGAGCGGGTGCCGTACACCAGCCCCTGCAGCTCGGCCTTCGGCTTGGGTGCCGTGAACAGCGACACGGCGACCATGACCACCGCGCCCGCGACGAAGCCCGCGATCGCGGAGACGAAGTTGGCGCCCTGGTCGGAGGGGATGTCGATGATGCCCTGCTCGTAGATGACGAAGTAGTTGATCATCGCGGCGGTGGTGCCGGCGACCAGACCCCAGAAGCCCGACTTCATCGACGCGCGCTTCCAGAACATGCCGATGATGAAGACGACGAACATCGGCACGTTGAAGAAGGAGAACAGCGTCTGGAGGTAGGCCATGATGTTGGAGAAGGAGCTGGCCAGGAACGCCGTGCCGATGGACGCGACCACGCCGATCGCGGTGATCAGGCGGCCGAAGCGCACGTAGTAGGAGTCCTCGCGGTCCGTCACCACGTACTTCGCCCAGATGTCGGAGGTGAAGACGGTGTTGAACGAGGAGACGTTCGCGGCCATGCCCGCCATGAACGCGGCCAGCAGACCGGTCACGGCGATGCCCAGCACGCCGTTGGGCAGCAGTTGCTGCATCAGGAACGGGATGGCGTCGTTGTACTGGAGGTCCGAGCCGCTGGTGCCGATCTTCGGGACCAGCACGGCGGCGACCAGGCCGGGGATCATCACCAGGAAGACGATGAAGATCTTCGGGAACGCGGCGATCAGCGGCGTGCGCTGGGCCGCCGACAGGTTCTTCGCGGACAGCGCGCGCTGCACCTCGGCGAAGTTGGTCGTCCAGTAGCCGAAGGAGAGGACGAAGCCCAGGCCGAGGACGATGGTCAGCCAGTTCGCGCCGAGCGGGTTGTCGCTGCCGATGCCGGTGCCGCCCCAGGCGGTGACGAAGTTGTCGCCGTGCGCCTTGGTGAGGGAGTCGCTGAGGCCGTCCCAGCCGCCGACGCTCTTCAGGCCGAGCACGGTGATCGGGATGAGCGCCGCCAGGATGACGAAGAACTGCAGGACCTCGTTGTAGATGGCCGAGGACAGGCCGCCCAGGGTGATGTAGCCGAGGACGAAGGCCCCGGCGACGACGATGGCCACCCACTGCGGCCAGCCGAGGAGGGCCTCGACGACGATCGCGAGGGCGTAGAGGTTGACGCCGGCGATCAGGATGGCGGCGGCCGCGAAGAGGATCGAGCTCAGCAGGTGCGCCGCCTTGTCGAAGCGCATCAGCAGGAACTCGGGGACCGAGCGGACCTTGGAGCCGTAGTAGAACGGCATCATCACCAGGCCGAGGAACACCATCGCGGGGATGGCGCCGATCCAGTACCAGTGCGTCGTGTAGACGCCGTACTGCGCGCTGTTCGCGGCCATGCCGAGGATCTCGGTGGCACCGAGGTTGGCGGCGATGAAGGCCAGTCCGGTGACCCAGGCGGGCAGCGAGCGCCCGGAGAGGAAGAAGTCCAGGCTGGTTCTGACCGACCGGCGGGCGGCGAAACCGATGCCCAGTACGACGACGAAGTAGATCCCGAGGATCGTGTAGTCCAGCCAGTTGGTGGGGAGCCGAAGCTCCGCGGCCAGGTATGTGGGGGTATGCATACGCACTCGCTTCGTTCGCGAACTGATCGATGCGGAATCTACGCTTCCGTGTTCAAGGACTGAACACGTTCCTACATGTTCTTTGTTTGATTGTGATGAGAGCCGTCCGCTGGTTGGTTGTGATGTGTTATGTTCGATTGTGTTGAGTGACGGGCGGGCGTGGAGGAGTACCCCAGTGAAGAAGACCTCGACCCGGCTGGCCGACGGCCGCGAGCTCATCTACTACGACCTCGGTGACGACACGGTCCGGGACGCGGTCGACCGCCGTCCGCTGGACGCCACCGTCACCACCTCCGAGATCCGGCACGACGCCCTGCTGGGCGATGCCGTCGCCATCGCCTCGCACCGGCAGGGGCGTACGTATCACCCGCCGGCCGACCAGTGCCCGCTGTGCCCGTCGGAGGGCGAGCGGCTGAGCGAGATCCCCGACTCCTCGTACGACGTGGTGGTCTTCGAGAACCGCTTCCCCTCGCTCGCCGGGGACTCCGGCCGCTGCGAGGTCGTCTGCTTCACCTCCGACCACAACGCCTCCTTCGCCGCTCTGAGCGAACGGCAGGCACGGCTGGTGCTGGACGCCTGGACGGACCGGACGTCCGAGCTGTCGCATCTGCCCTCCGTTGAACAGGTGTTCTGCTTCGAGAACCGCGGCGCCGAGATCGGCGTCACGCTCCAGCACCCCCACGGGCAGATCTACGCCTACCCCTTCACCACCCCCCGCACCGCCTTGATGCTGCGTCAGGTGGCCGCGCACAAGGAGGCGACCGGCGGCGAGAACCTGTTCGACGCCGTGGTCGAGCGCGAGCGGGCGGACGAGCGGGTCGTCCTGGAGGGTGAACACTGGGTGGCGTTCGTGCCGTACGCGGCGCACTGGCCCTACGAAGTCCACCTGTATCCCAAGCGCAGGGTGCCCGACCTGCCGGCACTGGACGAAGCGGCACGCGCGGAGTTCCCGCAGGTGTACCTGGAACTGCTCAGGCGCTTCGACCGGATCTTCGGGGAGAACGAACCGCCGACGCCGTACATCGCCGCCTGGCACCAGGCGCCGTTCGGTCCGCTGGAGGACTTCGAGGGCGTGACGCGCGACGACTTCGCGCTGCACCTCGAGCTTTTCACCATCCGCCGTACGTCCGGCAAGCTGAAGTTCCTCGCGGGCTCCGAGTCCGGCATGAACGTGTTCATCAACGACGTGCCGCCGGAGCGCGCGGCCGAGCGACTGCGGGAGGTAGCGAGTTCATGAGCGGGAAATACCTGGTCACCGGGGGCGCGGGATACGTAGGCAGTGTCGTCGCCCAGCATCTGGTCGAGGCCGGCCACGAGGTCGTCGTGCTCGACAACCTCTCCACCGGCTTCCGTGCGGGCGTCCCCGACGGCGCCGCGTTCGTCGAGGGCGACATCCGCGATGCCGCCAAATGGCTGGACTCCTCGTACGACGGAGTGCTGCACTTCGCCGCCTTCTCCCAGGTCGGCGAGTCGGTGCAGAAGCCGGAGAAGTACTGGGACAACAACGTCGGCGGCACCATGGCGCTGCTCGGCGCGATGCGCGAGGCGGGCGTGGGCCGCCTGGTGTTCTCCTCCACGGCCGCCACGTACGGCGAGCCCGAGCAGGTGCCGATCCTGGAGACCGCCCCGACCCGCCCCACCAGCCCCTACGGCGCCTCCAAGCTCGCCGTCGACCACATGATCACCGGCGAGGCGAAGGCCCACGGCCTGGGCGCGGTCTCCCTGCGCTACTTCAACGTGGCCGGCGCCTACGGGCGGTACGGCGAGCGCCACGACCCCGAGTCGCACCTCATCCCCCTGGTGCTCCAGGTCGCCCAGGGCCGGCGCGAGGCGATCTCCGTCTACGGCGACGACTACCCGACGCCCGACGGCACCTGCGTACGGGACTACATCCACGTCGCCGACCTGGCCGAGGCCCACCTGCTCGCGCTGAAGGCGGCCACGCCCGGCGAGCACCTGGTCTGCAACCTCGGCAACGGCAACGGCTTCTCGGTCCGCGAGGTGATCGAGACCGTCCGCAAGGTCACCGGGCACCCGATCCCCGAGGTCGTGGCGGAGCGCCGGGGCGGCGACCCCGCGGTCCTGGTGGCGTCCGCCGCCACGGCCCGCGAGAAGCTGGGCTGGAACCCGTCGCGCGCGGACCTCGAGGGGATCGTCGCGGACGCGTGGGAGTTCGCGCAGCAGCGCGCCAAGTAAGAGGCAACGAAGGGGCAGGGGTCAAGGGCATGAGCGAGTCCAGCGCGGCCGTCGCGGGAGCCGTCGCCGAACGGTTCGAGGAGCTGTACGGGAGTGCGCCCGACGGGGTGTGGGCGGCACCCGGCCGGGTCAACCTCATCGGCGAGCACACCGACTACAACGACGGCTTCGTCATGCCGTTCGCCCTGCCGCACACCGCGGTGGCGGCGGTGTCCCGGCGCGACGACGGCGTCCTGCGGCTGCACTCCGCCGACATCGACGGGCCGGTCGTCGAACTCACGCCGGACGACCTCGTCCCCGAGTCGGACAAGCGCTGGACCGCCTACCCGGCGGGCGTGGTGTGGGCGCTGCGCGAGGCGGGGCACGCCGTCACCGGCGCGGACATCCACCTGGCGTCCACCGTCCCGGCGGGCGCCGGCCTGTCCTCGTCGGCGGCCCTGGAGGTCGTCGTCGCCCTCGCGCTGAACGACCTGTACGACCTGGGCCTGCGCGGCTGGCGGCTCGCCCGCCTCTCGCAGCGCGCGGAGAACGTCTACGTCGGCGCGCCGGTCGGCATCATGGACCAGACGGCGTCCGCCTGCTGCGAGGCCGGCCACGCCCTGTTCCTCGACACCCGGGACCTGTCCCAGCGTCAGATCCCCTTCGACCTGGCCGCCGAGGGCATGCGCCTGCTCGTCGTCGACACCCAGGTCAAGCACAGCCACAGCGAGGGCGAGTACGGCAAGCGCCGCGAGGGCTGCGAGAAGGGCGCCGCCCTGCTCGGCGTCGACGCCCTGCGGGACGTGCCGTACGAGCAGTTGGACGCGGCGCTGGAGCGCCTCGGCGACGAGGAGGAGGTGCGGCGCCTGGTCCGTCACGTGGTGACGGAGGACCACCGCGTCGAGCAGGTCGTCTCCTTCCTGGAGTCCGGTGACACCCGCGCCATCGGCCCCCTCCTCATCGAGGGTCACGCCTCCCTGCGCGACGACTTCCGCGTCTCCTGCCCGGAACTCGACCTGGTCGTCGACACGGCGGTCTCGGCCGGCGCGCTGGGCGCCCGCATGACGGGTGGCGGCTTCGGCGGCTCGGCGATCGTCCTCGCGGAGGAGGCGGACGTCCCCACCATCACGAAGGCGGTGGAGGAAGCCTTCGCGGCGGCGGGCCACAAGACCCCCCGCGTCTTCGAGGCGGTGCCTTCGGCGGGGGCGCGGCGGGTGCGGTAACCGCCGCGCTCGCCTGGAGATGCCCCGCCACGGCCGTCGCCGGGCGGGGCATCCCCGTGCAGGACGCGGTGGACCCGTCCCCTTCGAGGCGTCGACCATCATGTGAACCGGCCGAATCCGGCTCGATCCCGCGGCTACGCTGATCGGGGCAGTCCACAGCGAGCAGGAGCGAGGCGACCGTGAACCGACCGTTGCTGTTCCTCGACGTGGACGGGCCGCTCAACCCTTACGCGGCCCAGCCGGGAGAGACGCCCCGACGGTTACACCACCCTCAGAGTCCCCCGGAGCGGAACCGGCCGCGACGACGGGGGTCTGACGTCCCGGAGACGTCCCCTGCGTGTCTGGCTCAACCCGCAGCACGGGCGCAGCCTGCTCCAGCTCGGTTTCGAGCTGTGCTGGGCCACCACGTGGATGGACGACGCCAACCGGTGGATCGCACCGGTCGTCGGTCTTCCGGAACTCCCCTTCGTCGACTTCGGGGACGTCCTGCTGCGAGAACGTCCCGACGGAGTCCACTGGAAGACCGCGGCGCTGGTGGACTACGCGGGGGGCCGCCCTTTTGCCTGGGTGGACGACGAGCAGAGTGAGCTGGACCGGACGTACGTGTCCGCCCACCATCCAGGGCCCGGGCTCCTGCACCACGTCAACCCGCGGACAGGCCTGAGGGAGAACGACTTCCGCGCGCTCGCCGACTTCGCCAGTTCTCCGGCCGGCCAAGGCCCGCTGCGAGACAGCCGTCAGGCAGGGCGGTCCACGCCGAACTCGTAGGCGACTTCCCACCGCGCGTCCGGCACCGTGATGTCCGCCGTCTCGACCGGCCTGCCGTCCGCGTCGTAGTAGGTCCGTTCGATGTGCAGCACGAGGTCGCCGACGCTGATGCCCAGCAGGTTGGCCTCGGCTTGCGTGGCACGGGCGGGGCGCGGCACCTCCACCGCGCTTTCGACGTGCACGCCGATCGAGCGCATGCGCTCCACCACGCCGGCTCCGGCGAGCGGGCCCATCTCCGGCAGGACGACCGGAGTCCCGTCCGTGACCGCCAACGGCTCCCAGGAGTGGGACAGCTGGACGGGCTGCCCGTCGGCGAGGAACTCGTAGCGGGTGCTCACACACAGGTCCCCCGGAGCGATGGCGAGGCGTTCGGCGACGGCCTCCGGGGCGGGCACGCGCGCCTGGCTGTGCGACTCCCAAGTGCCGTCCCGTCCACGCTCTTTCATGTCCGCGCGGAAGGGAGACCCGCCCCTGCGCTCACGGTGGCGTGAACGGACCATGCGCAGGCGCTCGCGGGGCTTTCGCACGAACGTGCCCGATCCCGCCCGGCCTTCCGCAAGGCCCTCGACGATCAGCCGGTCCATGGCCCGCTGCGTCACGTTGCGGCCCACGCCGTACTCCTCGGCGAGCTGGGCGCGCGACGGCAGACGTGCGCCGACCTCCCATTCACCTGCCAGGATCCGCGCGCGCAGCGAGTCCGCCAGCGTGCTCACGTCGCTACAGGAGGTGTTTCCGTGTGCGCTTCCGAGGCGCGTGTTCGCGCACTGGCCGCTCGGCTCGTTGCCGTGACGGGGAGCTAGGCGTCGGCCGAAGTGCTTCCTCGGCGCATCCGTGTCCGGGTGCGGCTTCCCGCGCGGCTCACCGAGTCCAGCCGTCGTGCCCTGCTCCTGGTCCTCGCCGACGCGGACCGGTACGGCCATGACGTGACGGCAAGGGGCGCGGAGGTCTGGGCGGAGTTCGACCGTCGCCGGCCACACGCGCCGGGCGGCGAGAGCACATCGTGAACAGAGGTGAAGTGCATGAGAGGATTCGTCGCCCGCGTACGGGACTGGCTTCGCGCTGTCGGTGCCCCACCTGGAAGGCATCGCGCCGTCAAGGGAGGGGGGCGGCGTCGCGTCAGGTGTCCGTGCGGCACGTCCGCAGGGTCCCTGGCGGAGGGGCCGGCGATCCCGAGGGCGCCCGGCCGCGCATCGGTGCGCAGAACGATCGCCCCTACCGTCCGTCACTGGCACGCCCGCATCGACGGTGAGTCCAGCCCTCTGGTGCGTCCGTACGTCGCCTCGGTCGAGCAAGAGGAGAAGGCCCGGATCCAGCGTCTGCGCCGCGACATCCTCGAGCGGATCACAGGTCGACCTGTGCCCCTCCACGGCTGCTTGCGGTTCCAAGCCGCGGGCATGGTCGCGGAGCTCACTCTTCCTGGTGACGACTTCGGCTCCGCCCGAGCCGCTCGCCATCAGATGCGGGACACCGCCCGGTCCTGGGGATTGCCCCGACGAGGGCGGGGGAGGCGCGGCCGTCGTGCCGCACGTGCCGGGAGTGGAGCAGGAGAACGGTCGCGGGCTGCTGATCACGGACGCCCTGGCCGAACGGTGGGGGACCTTGCGGGAGGGCGGGTGCCTCACCGTCTGGGCCGAGGTGGCCGTCGACGGAGGTGCCCTGGGCCGACCAGGGATGACGTTCGGTGGTGGGTCAGGGTGAACCGCCCGGCCCGGAAGCACCCTTGGTGATCACCCCAACCGCTTCGTCAGCGTGTACTCCGTGATGCCCGGGGGGTAGTCGGGGATGACGCAGACCACGTCGTAGCCGTGCTTCTTGTAGAAGTCCGGGGCCTGGAAGTCCCAGGTCTCCACGCGGGCCGCGGTGCAGGCGCGGTCGGTGGCGGCGAGGCGTTCCGCCTCGGTGAGGACGGCGGAGCCGAGGCCCCGGCCGCGGTGGGCGGCGTCGACCCACAGGTAGGTGACGTGGAGCCAGGTCGTCCAGGTGTGGCCGACCAGGCCGCCGGCGAGTTCGCCGTTCGCGTCCAGGGCCCACACGTGCAAAGGCGCCTGACGCTCGGCGGGGGTGCCGCGCAGCGCACGCAGGATCGGCGAGGCCGCCGTGTTGGTGTCCCGGAGCCGCTTGTGGAGCAGATCGCGTCGGGCCTTGTCGACTTCTGTCTCAAGACGAAACATGCGGCACACCTTAAACGCGCAAGGCCGCAAGTTCTGCAAATCCGCTTCCGCTCCGGGCCCCCGCCCGTACTCTGATGCTCAGCGCCGGTGGGGGCCGGCGTGCGTTCAGGGGGCGAGACAGCCGGGCACGGCGGCCGGGCGCGGGCGTCGGCCCGTCCCGCGTCCGGCGAGGGAAAGCCACGGGGGCCTCGGTGCCGGGTCCGCGCCGGTGTCGTCCACCGGCGACGGGGTAGTCCCCTGCTCTGGGAAGAGCACGGGGAAGGGGGTTACGTGGTTCGCATTCGAGTCCTGGTCGTCGACGACCATCGCATCTTCGCCGAGTCACTGGCCGCGGCGCTGGCCGCGGAGCCCGACGTCGACGTGTCCGCGGCGGGCAGTGGCCCGGCGGCGCTGCGGTGTCTGGAGCGGGCGGCCGCCGAGGGGCGGCGGTTCGACGTGCTGCTCGTCGACGCCGATCTGGGCGTGCCGGCGGCACCGGCCGGCCGCCCGGCCGTGCCCGTGCAGGCCGTCGGCGAGGACGGGCTGGTCGACGGCATCTCGCTGGTGACCGGGGTGCGTTCGGCGCAGCCCCAGGTCAGGGTGGTGGTCCTCGCCGAGAAGGACGACCCGGCCCGCGCGGCCCTCGCCCTGCAGGCGGGCGCCTGCGGCTGGGTGGCCAAGGACTGCTCGCTGAGCCGGCTGCTCACCGTCATCCGCGGGGTGCTGCGCGACGAGACCCATCTGCCGCCCGCCCTGCTGACGGGCGTCCTGCGGGAGCTGACCGCCGCCCGCCGCCACCGCACGGAGAGCGAACGGCTGGTGGAGTCGCTCACCCCGCGGGAGCGCGAGGTGCTGCGGTGCATGGTCGCGGGCCTGGGGCGCAAGGCGGTCGCCGAGCGCCTGTACCTGTCCCCGCACACCGTGCGCACCCACATGCAGAACGTCCTCGGCAAGCTGGGCGTGCACTCCACGCTGGCCGCGGTGGCCCTCGCCCGCCGGGCGGGTGTCGGACCGGTGGACCTAACCGGGAATGTTGTCGAACGGGGCGGTCAACTGGCGTAGCAGGGACGCCAGTTCCACACGCTGGGTGCGGGTGAGGCCTTCGAGGATCGCCCGCTCCTGGGCGAGCAGCCCGGCCAGCGCCTGATCGGCGCGGTCCCGGCCCTCCTCGGTCAGCCGCACCAGCACACCGCGCCGGTCAGTGGGGTCCGGCAGCCGCTCCACCAGACCCTTCTTGGCGAGGCGGTCGATGCGATTGGTCATCGTGCCCGAGGTGACGAGCGTCTGCGTGAGCAGCTGCCCCGGGGAGAGCTGGTACGGGGTGCCCGCGCGGCGCAGCGCGGTCAGGACGTCGAACTCCCAGGACTCCAGGCCGTGCTCGGTGAAGGCGAGGCGGCGCGCGCGGTCCAGGTGCCGGGCCAGCCTGCTCACCCGGCTCAGCACCTCGAGCGGTTCCACGTCGAGGTCCGGGCGCTCCCGGCGCCACGCTGCGACCAGCCGATCGACCTCGTCCTCCATAAGGATCAGTGTAGTGGTTGTGTCGACGTGAAGTCTCTTGATGTCGAGTGTCTTGACGTCGAGAGGAATGGTGGGTGACGCTGGAGGTGACGCCGATCCGCGATCCGGGAGGTCCCGTGTCCGCAGCCGCCGCCCGTCCCGTCTGGGACCCCGCCCAGTACCTGCGCCACGCCGGGCACCGCACCCGGCCCTTCACCGACCTGCTCGCCCGCGTCCCCCGCCTGCCCGGCGCCCCGCCCCGCATCGCCGACCTCGGCAGCGGCGCGGGCAACGTCACCGCCCTGCTCACCGGCCGCTGGCCCACCGCCCGCGTCACCGGCTACGACAACGCCCCCGAGATGCTCGACAAGGCCCGCGTCGACCACGAGGGCCCCACCGACGGGGGCGGCCGGCTCGACTTCGCCCACGCCGACGTCCGCACCTGGACCCCGCGGGAGCCGTACGACCTGATCGTCAGCAACGCCACCCTGCAGTGGATCCCCGGGCACGTGCGGCGGTTCGGCGCGTGGATCGACGGGCTCGCGCCCGGCGGCACCTTCGCCTTCCAGGCACCCGGCAACTTCGATGCCCCCAGCCACACCCTGATGCGCGACCTGGCCGCCTCCCCCCGCTGGCGGGACCGCCTGACCGGCGTGCTGCGCCACGAGGACGCCGTCTCCCGCCCCGAGGAATACCTGGCGCACCTGGCGGACCTCGGCTGCGCGGTCGACGCCTGGGAGACCACCTACGTCCACCTGCTGACGGGCCAGGACCCGGTGCTCGACTGGGTCAAGGGCACCGGCCTGCGGCCCGTCCTCACCGCCCTCGCCGACGAACCCGGGGCGCGGGACGCCTTCCTCGACGAGTACCGCGCCGCGCTGCGCGAGGCCTACCCGGCCACCGCGCACGGCACCCCGTTCCCGTTCCGCCGCGTCTTCGCCGTCGCCGTCAGGGAGACGTGATTCAGGGGGTGCGGCCCAGGTGGGTGACGAGGATGTGGATCACGTCGTCGTCGATGACGTAGAGCACCCGGTAGTCGCCGACGCGCAGTCGGCGCGCTGTCGGTCCGTAGGCGACGGAGTGGGCGGGCCGGGGCTCCTTCGCCAGGGTGTCGACGGCCTCGTAGACAGCGGCCAGCCCTGACGGGTCGTCGCGGAGGAACCGTACGGCCGCGTCTGTGGCGTTGGGCTCCCAGATGATGCGGTAGGTCACGGGCGCAGCCCCAGCATGCGTCCGACCTCTTCGTGGGGGATGCCTTCGCCGAGGAGGCCGGCGGCCTTGCGGCGCTCGTGGTCGGCAACCGCCAGCGCGTCTTCCAGGTCCTCTATGACCTGCGGCGACACGAGAAGCGCGGCCACGTGCCCGTGATCCGTGAGGGCGATGGTCTCGCGGCCGTGGGCTGCGCGACGCACGAGGTCGCCGAGCTGGGCACGGGCTGCGCTGATCGTGATCTCAGTCATGCGCAGATATTACACAAGATTAATCTGGTGTGCCGTAGATTCAGCTCTTCCGGTGGCCTATCAGGCGCGGCTTCGGCTCCAGGCCGTCCAGACCGTGCCAGGCGAGGTTGACCAGATGGGCCGCCACCTCCGCCTTCTTCGGCTTGCGGACGTCCAGCCACCACTGGCCCGTCAGGGCGACCATCCCCACCAGCGCCTGCGCGTACAGCGGCGCCAGCTTCGGGTCGAAGCCGCGGCTCTTGAACTCGCGGCCCAGGATGTCCTCCACCTGGGTGGCGATGTCCGAGATCAGCGAGGCGAACGACCCCGTCGACTGGGGGATGGGCGAGTCGCGGACCAGGATGCGGAACCCGTCCGTGTACTCCTCGATGTAGTCCAGCAGGGCGAACGCGGCCTGCTCGCACAGCTCACGCGGATGACCGGCCGTCAGCGAGCCGGTCACCATGTCCAGCAGACGCCGCATCTCGCGGTCCACGACCACCGCGTACAGCCCTTCCTTGCCGCCGAAATGCTCGTAGACCACCGGTTTGGAGACCCCGGCCTTCGCCGCGATCTCCTCCACCGACGTGCCTTCGAACCCCTTCGCCGCGAAGAGGGTGCGGCCGATCTCCAGCAGCTGCTGGCGGCGCTCCGCACCGGTCATCCGGGTGCGGCGCGCACGCCGCGGCTTGTCATTGCTGGGGGTGCTGGAGTCGGTCGCCACGGCGCCCATCATGCCGCCTCGGCGGGTTCCTTCCCGCGCCGGGCGGCGCCATCCGAGGCGACGCGCCGCGAATCGATACGCGAGCGTGACGGCCACCGCACGTCGGACGCCCACCCCAGCTGCTCGAACCAACGGATCAGCCGGGCCGAGGAGTCCACCTGCCAGCGCTCCACCCCGTGCCGCGCGGACGTCGGGTCGGCGTGGTGCAGGTTGTGCCAGGACTCACCGCACGACAGCACCGCGAGCCACCACACGTTGCCCGAACGGTCCCGCGACTTGAAGGGACGCTTGCCGACCGCGTGGCAGATCGAGTTGATCGACCACGTCACGTGGTGCAGCAGGGCCACCCGGACGAGGGAACCCCAGAAGAAGCCGGTGAAGGCGCCCCACCACGACATGGTCGCCAGGCCGCCGATCAGCGCGGGCAGCCCCAGCGACACCAGCGTCCACAGCACGAACTGCCGGGAGATCGCCCGCAGCGTGCGGTCCTTGATCAGATCCGGCGCGTACTTCTCCTGCGGTGTCTGCTCCTCGTCGAACATCCACCCGATGTGCGCCCACCACAGGCCCTTGATCAGCGCCGGGATCGTCTCCCCGTACCGCCACGGCGAATGCGGGTCGCCCTCGGCGTCGGAGAACTTGTGGTGCTTGCGGTGATCGGCCACCCAGCGCACCAGCGGCCCCTCGACCGCCATCGAACCGGCGATCGCCAGCGCGATCTTCAGCGGCCGCTTCGCCTTGAACGAGCCGTGGGTGAAGTGACGGTGGAAGCCGATGGTGATGCCGTGGCATCCCAGGAAGTAGAAGAAGACCAGCAGGCCGAGGTCCAGCCAGCTCACTCCCCATCCCCAGGCCAGCGGCACAGCGGCCACCACTGCCAGGAAGGGGACGACGATGAAGAGCAGCAGTGTCAGCTGCTCGACGGAGCGTTTCCGCTCCCCGCCCAGCGTGGCGGAGGGCACGTCGTCGTCGGACCGGGACTGCTTCGGGGCTTCGTCGAGCACATCGGAGCGTGAGGTCATGCGTTCCCCTGTGGGGTATGTGGACTGAGGGAAGGTGCCGAACCGCCGGAACCGCCTCGCTTTCCTACGGTCCCGTAACCTACGGCATCGTAAGTATGGCAGTGCGTTGCCCGGCGGCAAGAGCCCGTGGGCCAGCGCGTCCGGCTCGCACCTATCCTTGGAAGTCGGTCGGACAGCGCGGTCCGCTCTGATTTCTTCCCGGACGTCCGGCCCGCAAGGCGCACGCCGCGCGAGACGCCCGTTCGGGTTCCCTCCCAGACGAGCTTCAACACTGCAAGGAGCCGCACCTGTGAGCAGTGCCGACGACCAGACCACCACGACGAGCACCGAGCTGCGTGCCGACATCCGCCGACTGGGCGACCTCCTCGGGGAGACCCTGGTACGGCAGGAGGGCCCGGAGCTCCTCGATCTCGTCGAGAAGGTCCGCCGCCTCACCCGCGAGGACGGCGAGGCCGCCGCCGAGCTCCTGCGCGGCACCGAACTGGAGACGGCGGCCAAGCTGGTCCGCGCCTTCTCCACGTACTTCCACCTGGCCAACGTCACCGAACAGGTCCACCGCGGACGCGAACTGGCGGCCCGTCGCGCCGCCGAGGGCGGTCTGCTCTCCCGCACCGCCGACCGCCTCAAGGACGCCGACCCCGAGCACCTGCGCGAGACCGTCCGCCACCTCAACGTGCGGCCCGTTTTCACCGCGCACCCCACCGAGGCCGCCCGCCGCTCCGTCCTCAACAAGCTCCGCCGGATCGCCGCCCTCCTGGAGACCCCGGTCCTCGCCTCCGACCGGCGCCGCCTGGACACCCGCCTCGCGGAGAACATCGACCTCGTCTGGCAGACCGACGAACTGCGCGTGGTGCGCCCCGAGCCCGCCGACGAGGCCCGCAACGCCATCTACTACCTCGACGAACTCCACGCCGGCGCCGTCGGCGACGTCCTGGAGGACCTCACCGCCGAGCTGGAGCGCGTCGGCGTCCATCTCCCGGACGACACCCGCCCGCTGACCTTCGGCACCTGGATCGGCGGCGACCGCGACGGCAACCCCAACGTCACCCCCCAGGTCACCTGGGACGTCCTCATCCTCCAGCACGAACACGGCATCAACGACGCCCTGGAGATGATCGACGAGCTGCGCGGCTTCCTGTCCAACTCCATCCGCTACACCGGCGCGACGGACGAACTGCTGACCTCCCTGCAGGCCGACCTCGAGGCCCTCCCGGAGATCAGCCCCCGCTACAAGCGACTCAACGCCGAGGAGCCCTACCGGCTCAAGGCCACCTGCATCCGGCAGAAGCTGGAGAACACCAAGCTCCGCCTCGCCAAGGGCACCCCCCACGAGCCCGGCCGCGACTACCTCGGCACCGGTGAACTCCTCACCGACCTGCGGATCATCCAGGCCTCCCTGCGCGAGCACCGCGGCGGCCTCTTCGCCGACGGGCGCCTCGCCCGCACCATCCGCACCCTCGCCGCCTTCGGCCTCCAGCTCGCCACCATGGACGTCCGCGAGCACGCCGACGCCCACCACCACGCCCTCGGCCAGCTGTTCGACCGGCTGGGCGAGGAGTCCTGGCGCTACGCCGACATGCCCCGCGACTACCGCTCCAAGCTCCTCGCCAAGGAGCTGCGCAGCCGGCGCCCGCTCGCCCCCACCCCGGCGCCCGTCGACGCGGCCGGCGAGAAGACCCTCGGCGTCTTCCGGACCGTCAAGCGCGCCCTGGAGGTCTTCGGACCCGAGGTCGTCGAGTCGTACATCATCTCCATGTGCCAGGGCGCCGACGACGTCTTCGCCGCCGCGGTCCTCGCCCGCGAGGCCGGCCTCATCGACCTGCACGCCGGCTGGGCCAGGATCGGCATCGTGCCGCTGCTGGAGACCACCGACGAGCTCAAGGCCGCCGACACCATCCTCGAGGACATGCTCTCCGACCCGTCCTACCGGCGCCTCGTCGCGCTCAGGGGCGACGTCCAGGAGGTCATGCTCGGCTACTCCGACTCCTCCAAGTTCGGCGGCATCACCACCAGCCAGTGGGAGATCCACCGCGCCCAGCGCCGGCTGCGCGACGTCGCCCACCGCTACGGCGTCCGCCTGCGCCTCTTCCACGGCCGCGGCGGCACCGTCGGCCGCGGCGGCGGCCCCTCCCACGACGCGATCCTCGCCCAGCCCTGGGGCACCCTGGAAGGCGAGATCAAGGTCACCGAGCAGGGCGAGGTCATCTCCGACAAGTACCTCATCCCGTCCCTGGCCCGGGAGAACCTGGAACTGACGGTGGCCGCCACGCTGCAGGCGTCCGCGCTGCACACCGCGCCCCGCCAGTCCGTCGAGGCCCTCGCCCGCTGGGACGCCGCCATGGACGTCGTCTCCGACGCCGCCCACACCGCGTACCGGGCCTTCGTCGAGGACCCCGACCTGCCGACGTACTTCCTCGCCTCCACGCCCGTCGACCAGCTCGCCGAGCTGCACCTGGGCTCGCGGCCCTCCCGCCGCCCCGGCTCGGGCGTCTCGCTCGACGGACTGCGCGCCATCCCGTGGGTGTTCGGCTGGACCCAGTCCCGGCAGATCGTCCCCGGCTGGTTCGGCGTCGGCTCCGGCCTCAAGGCCCTGCGCGAGGCCGGCCTGACCGCAACACTGGGAGGAGAGGGCGTGCTCGACGAGATGTACGGGCAGTGGCACTTCTTCCGCAACTTCATCTCCAACGTGGAGATGACCCTCGCCAAGACCGACCTGCGGATCGCCCAGCACTACGTCGACACCCTCGTCCCCGACGAGCTCAAGCACATCTTCGACACCATCAAGGCTGAGCACGAGCTGACCGTCGCCGAGGTGCTGCGCGTCACCGGCGAGCGGGAACTGCTGGACGCCGACCCCGTCCTCAAGCAGACCTTCACCATCCGCGACGCCTACCTGGACCCGATCTCCTACCTCCAGGTGGCCCTGCTCAAGCGCCAGCGCGACGCGGCCGCCGCGGAGCAGCAGCCCGACCCGCTGCTCTCCCGCGCCCTGCTGCTCACCGTCAACGGCGTCGCCGCCGGCCTGCGCAACACCGGCTGACGGGCCGCAACACCGGCTGACGGGCCGGCCGCACGAAAGGGCGGTGCCCCTGACCTCGAGGAGGTCAGGGGCACCGCCCTTTCCACGCACCAGCGGCACCTACAGCGCCACGAACGCCGCCGTCAGCAGCCCCGCGCCCGCCAGCGCCATCAGCCACGCGAGCCGCGTCCGCAGCAGACCGCCCGCCACCACCACCGACGCCAGCAGCAGCGCGCCCCCGAGCGGAACCCACGCGTACAGGACCCCCGCCGGGCCGGACCGCACCGCCTCCCGGCCACCCGGCTTCAGCACGACCGTGTAGGTGCGGCCCTTCTCCACCGCCACCGAGTCGTCCAGCACCACCTTCGCGCGCGGCTGCGACCCGGGAGACAGCGGCGCGTACGGGCCCGAGCAGCCGCCGTCGTCGGCGCACCGCGTCACCTCCACCGTGCCGCGCTCACGCCCCTTGGTCAGCATCACGTGCTGCGCCGTGCCCCACGACGCCCACACACCGGCGATCAGGATCAGCACGGCGACCGTGCCCATCGCCACGAGCCGGCCGAAACGCAGCGCGGAGTCACCGCGCGAAGGACGGACCGCAGAAGGCATGGCCGCGATCTTTGGCCATGACCTCGCGGCTGGTCAACCCGCGGGGGCGGCACCGGGCGACATGTCCCGCGAAGTCCTCCTCAGCAGGTCACGAGTTGTACGCGCTCTGCGCCCGCTCCAGCCCCTCGGTCACCAGACACTCCACCGCGTCCGCCGCCCGGTCCACCAAGTAGTCCAGCTCCTTGCGCTCCGCCGACGAGAAGTCCTTCAGCACGAAGTCCGCGACCTGCATCCGCCCCGGCGGCCGGCCGATCCCGAACCGCACCCGGTGGTACTCCCGCCCGAACGCCCCCGTCAGCGACTTCAGGCCGTTGTGCCCGTTGTCCCCGCCGCCCAGCTTCAGCCGCAGCGTCCCGTAGTCGATGTCCAGCTCGTCGTGGACCGCCACCACCCGGTCCACGGGCACCTTGTAGAAGTCGCGCAGCGCGTTCACCGGCCCGCCCGACAGGTTCATGTACGACATCGGCTTCACCAGCACCACCCGGCGGCTCCCCGGCCCCGGCGGCCCGACCCGGCCCTCCACGACCTGGGCCTGCGCCTTCGCCGCCCGCTTGAACCGGCCGCCCATCCGCTCCGCCAGCAGGTCCGCCACCATGAACCCCACGTTGTGCCGGTTCATCGCGTACCCCGGCCCCGGATTGCCCAGACCCGCGATCAGCCAGGGACCCGCCGCACCCGCATCCGCCGTCACACCCACGCCCTCCTCCACACATACGCGTCGGCCGCCGCCCCCGCACGGGAGCAGCGGCCGACGAACGACGACTCTCTACGAGGCTCAGACCTCGAACTACGAGGCTCAGGCCTCGGCGGCGGCCTCGTCGCCCTCGGCGCCCTCCGGGGCCTCCTCGGCCTGCGCGGCCAGGACCTGCAGCACCACGGCGTCGTCGTCCACGGACAGGGTCACACCGCTCGGCAGCGTGATGTCCTTGGCGAGGACGGCGGCGCCGGCCGCCAGACCCTCGACCGACACGGTCACGCTCTCCGGGATGTGGGTGGCCTCGGCCTCGACCGGCAGCGCGGACAGGACGTGCTCCAGCAGGTTGCCGCCGGGGGCCAGCTCGCCCTCGGTGTGCACCGGGATCTCGACCTGGACCTTCTCGCCGCGCTGCACCAGCTGCAGGTCGACGTGGACCAGGAAGCCCTTCAGCGGGTCACGCTGCACGGACTTCGGGATCGCCAGCTCGTTGCTCTCGCCGTCGATGTCCAGCGCGATCAGGACGTTCGGCGTACGCAGCGCCAGCAGCAGCTCGTGACCGGGAAGGGTCAGGTGCAGCGGGTCGGAACCGCGGCCGTACAGGACACCCGGAACCTTGTCTTCACGACGGATACGGCGCGCGGCACCCTTGCCGAACTCGGTGCGCGACGCGGCGGAGATCTTCACCTCGGACATACTCACTCCTCGAAGTCAGAAACGGACGTGGTCACCCGGCCACGAACGGCCTGCTACGAAGAGCGCGTCGATAACGGACCGCCGTACGAGCCTCAGAAGAAGCGGTACGGCCTCCCTCGCCGAGCAACTCGAGAAGTCTACTCGGACCAGGAGGCCGTACCCAAAACGATCACCGGCAGTCGAACAGACGCGCGACTGCAGAACCCTTACTGCTCGTCGAACAGGCTGGTCACGGACCCGTCCTGGAACACCTCACGCGCCGCCCGCGCGATCGTCGGAGCGATCGACAGCACCGTGATCTTGTCCAGGCTCTCGCTCAGCTCGCTCGGCGTCGGCAGCGTGTTCGTGAACACGAACTCGCTCACCCGGGAGTTCTTCAGCCGGTCCGCCGCCGGACCCGACAGCACACCGTGCGTCGCGGTCACGATCACGTCCTCCGCGCCGTGCGCGAACAGGGCGTCCGCCGCCGCGCAGATCGTGCCACCCGTGTCGATCATGTCGTCCACCAGGACGCAGACGCGGCCCTTCACCTTGCCGACGACCTCGTGCACCGTGACCTGGTTCGCCACGTCCTTGTCCCGGCGCTTGTGCACGATCGCCAGCGGCGCGCCCAGCCGGTCGCACCAGCGGTCCGCCACCCGCACCCGGCCGGCGTCCGGGGACACCACCGTCAGCTTCGAGCGGTCCACCTTCGCACCCACGTAGTCCGCGAGCAGCGGCAGCGCGAACAGGTGGTCCACCGGGCCGTCGAAGAAGCCCTGGATCTGGTCCGTGTGCAGATCCACCGTCAGCAGCCGGTCCGCACCCGCGGTCTTCATCAGGTCCGCGATCAGCCGCGCCGAGATCGGCTCACGGCCACGGTGCTTCTTGTCCTGGCGGGCGTACCCGTAGAACGGCACGATCACCGTGATGGAACGGGCCGACGCACGCTTCAACGCGTCGATCATGATCAACTGCTCCATGATCCACTTGTTGATCGGCGCCGTGTGGCTCTGGATCAGGAAACAGTCGGCGCCACGGGCCGACTCCTGATACCGCACATAGATCTCGCCGTTCGCGAAGTCGAAGGCCTTCGTCGGGACAACCCCGACACCCAACTGCTGGGCGACCTCCTCGGCAAGCTCGGGGTGGGCGCGGCCGGAGAAGAACATCATCTTCTTCTCGCCGGTCGTCTTGATCCCGGTCACAGCACTGTCTCCTCAGAGGTTTCTCAGCTGGTGGGGGTGCGCATCTGCACCTATCACGGTACGCCGTCCCGGACGGAACGCTTTCCGGTCAGTCCTCGCCGGCCTGCTCCCGCGACGCCGCCTCCGCGGCCTTCGCGGCAGCACTCCCGGGACGCTTACGCGCCACCCAGCCCTCGATGTTCCGCTGCTGGCCGCGGGCCACCGCCAGCGAACCGGGCGGCACATCCTTCGTGATGACCGAGCCCGCGGCCGTGTAGGCGCCGTCGCCGACCGTGACAGGAGCCACAAACATGTTGTCCGACCCGGTCCGGCAGTGCGACCCGACCGTCGTGTGATGTTTGTCCTGTCCGTCGTAATTGACGAACACACTCGCCGCACCGATGTTCGAGAACTCGCCGATCGTGGCATCGCCCACGTACGACAGGTGCGGGATCTTCGTCCCTTCACCGATCGACGCGTTCTTCGTCTCCACGTACGTACCGATCTTGCCCTTGCGCGCCAGCCGCGTCCCCGGACGCAGATACGCGAACGGACCCACCGACGCCTCCGGACCCACCTCGGCACCCATCGACACCGTGTTGTCCACCCGCGCCCCGGCACCCACCCGGGTGTCCGTCAGCCGCGTGTTCGGACCCACCTCGCAGCCCTCCGCCAGATGCGTCGCACCATGCAGCTGCGTCCCCGGATGCACCACGACGTCCTGCTCGAACGTCACCGTCACGTCCACCCACGTCGACGCCGGATCCACCACCGTCACGCCCGACAGCATCGCCGCCGTCAACAGCCGCTCGTTCAGGATCCGCCGCGCCTCGGCCAGCTGCACACGGTTGTTGATCCCCGCGATCTCCCGGTGGTCACCCGCCACCGACGCACCCACCCGGTGCCCCGCCTCACGCAGGATCCCCAGCACGTCCGTCAGGTACTCCTCACCCTGGCTGTTGTCCGTCCGCACCTTCTTCAGCGCGTCCGCCAACAGGGCGCCGTCGAACGCGAACACACCCGAGTTGATTTCCCGGATCGCCCGCACCTCGTCGGAGGCGTCCTTGTGCTCCACGATCGCGGTCACCGCGCCGGAGCCGTCCCGCACGATGCGGCCGTAGCCGGTCGCGTCCGGCATCTCCGCCGTCAGCACCGTCACCGCGTTGCCGTCCGCCACGTGCGTCTCGGACAGCCGGCGCAGCGTCTCACCGGTCAGCAGCGGGGTGTCGCCGCACACCACCACCACGGTCCCGTCCACGGAACCGCCCAGCTCCTCCAGACCCATCCGCACGGCGTGCCCCGTGCCGTTCTGCTCCGCCTGCACGGCGGTACGCACCTCGGGGGCGACCTCGGCGAGATGGGCGGTCACCTTCTCGCGGGCGTGACCCACGACCACGACGAGGCTGGCCGGGTCCAGCTCACCGGCGGCGGCGAGTACATGGCCCACCAGGGAACGGCCACAGATGTCGTGCAGGACCTTCGGTGTGGCCGACTTCATACGGGTGCCCTCACCCGCTGCGAGAACGACTACGGCTGCCGGGCGATTGGCGCTCACGGGATGCCCTTCGGCTGTGTTGGAGGTGGGGGGATGGACATCCGCAGGATACCGGGGCGTTTCCGGGGGGACATGAGAGCGGGTCCTGACCAGTGACCGGTCAGGACCCGAACTGAGGATGTGCTCCCGGGGGAGGACTCGAACCCCCATGATCAGAGCCAAAATCTGACGTCTTGCCCTTAGACGACCCGGGATTACCTTCATGTCCGATTTCGCGCATCGGACGAGGTGGCAGCCCCTACTATGCCGTACCACCAGCCTTCGATGCGACGGTACAGGTCGGCTCCGTTCCTCACGTCCACGCGGAGGCATCCCCGGTACGTGTCACCAGTGTTCTTCCGGTTCGTCGCCGGGTTGTGCCTCTTGAGCGTCGTCTTGAGGAAGTCGGCCCGGTCCACGCCCACATGGTCGGCCCAGAACTGTTCGGCGCCCTGGACGTCGGCGCTCTCGTGGATGTGTACGGCGAACCTGATCTGCGCCGGGTCCACGTCGAGCAGGCGCAGCTAGGCCAGGAAGACCGAGATCATGTCCGGGTCGCTGTTGACGAAGGTGACGCGCTCCTGCGGGTTGTGCGGTTTCCGCTTCGAGCCTTCGGCCCAGTAGAGGCCCACCCCGAGCAGGAACAGCTCGCGGTCCGTCAGTGAGCCGATCTCGTTCGTCGCAGCCGCTCGCGTCCGCTGCCGCTCCTCCTCGCGGAGCCGCAGCTTCGCCTCCCAGCCCCGCCGGGCGATGGCCTCCGCCTCCTCACGGCTTCGCTTCCGCTCCGGTTTCGGCAGATCCCGTACCCACAAGGAGATCGAGCTCTTGGAGCAGCCCAGTTCGACCTGGATCCGGTCGTACGTCCAGCCCTGGAGGCGTAGCTCGCGGGCCTTGGCCCGCAGGTCGTCCTTGGCGTTGGGGCGCCTGGTCCACTCCGGGGCCGGTTCGCCCTGGAGGAGGCGGTTGAGGATGTCGTTGTTGTCGACGTGGAGGCGGTCGCGGATCTGGCGTCGGCTGAGGCCCGCGCGCCGGAGGGCGACGGCCTGCTCGCGCAGACCTTCGAAGTCGGCGTATGTGCCGGTCGGATGTGCCATGGGCATACCGTCCGGGCGGAATGGAGGGTTCCCGGGTCGAACGGTGAGCGATTCAGCAGTTCGAGGGATTGTGGGGCGTATCGCGGCCGACCGGTCACTCGGTGTGGTCCGTCGCCGAGGTGAAAACTCCCCGGAAATGGGGCTGGGGGCGCCTTTAGGCTGGGGGCATGACCACGACGGGGGAAGACCATGTGACGGCCCGGGGAGGGCCCTGGTGGTGGGAGCGGCGGCGCGGTGCCGTGCTCGATGTGGGGCTCGCGGTGGTGTCCGCGCTGGAGTGCGGGTTCGAGGGGGTGCCGTTCGCCTGGGAGGCGGGCATCCCGGTGGCCGTGGGGGTGCTGTTCGGGCTGGTGGCCGGTTCGGTGCTGCTGGTGCGGCGCCGGTGGCCGATCGCGGTGGTGCTGGTGGCGATCGCGGTGACGCCGGCGGCGATGGGGTTCCTGCTGGGGATCGTGGGGCTGTATTCGCTGGCCGCGTCGGATCTGCCGCGCCGGATCATCGGGTCGCTGGCGGGCATGCAGTCGGTGGGCGTGCTGATCGTGATGTTCGTGCGGATGCGGCAGGACATCGCGCGGGGGGACGTGGATGTCGGTGACTGGCTGGTGCCGTTCGCGTCGGTGACGATGGCGGTGGGTGTGACGGCTCCGCCGTTGCTGCTGGGTCTGTACGTGGGGGCGCGGCGGCGGCTGATGGAGAGTCTGCGGGAGCGGGCGGACAGTCTGGAGCGGGAGCTGCAGCTGCTCGCGGAGCGGGCGGAGGAGCGCGCGGAGTGGGCGCGGGGTGAGGAGCGGACGCGGATCGCGCGGGAGATGCACGACGTGGTGGCGCACCGGGTGAGTCTGATGGTGGTGCACGCGGCGGCGTTGCAGGCGGTGGCGCGTAAGGATCCGGAGAAGGCGGTGAAGAACGCCGCGCTGGTGGGGGACATGGGCCGGCAGGCGCTGACGGAGCTGCGGGAGATGCTCGGGGTGCTGCGTGCGGGCGGGGACGCGGTGCGGTCGCGGGCGCAGGGGGCGTCGGTGCCGCTCGCGGCGGTGGGCGTGGCCGCGGCGGCCGCGGCGTCGCGGGTGGTGCGGGAGGAGGCGGTCGAGGGGCCGTCGTTGTCGGAGATCGAGGAGTTGGTGGGGCAGTCGGCCGCGGCGGGGATGGTGGTCGATCTGTCGGTGGAGGGGGAGTACCGGTCGTACGCGCCGGAGGTGGAGGCGACGGCGTACCGGGTGGTGCAGGAGGCGTTGACGAACGTCCACAAGCACGCGGCGGGTGCGAAGACGTATGTGCGTCTGGCGCACCGGGTGTCGGAGATCGCGATGCAGGTGGAGAACGAGCCTCCGTCGGGGGTGGGGTCGTCGGCGGGGCTGCCGTCGGGGGGCAACGGTCTGGTGGGGATGCGGGAGCGGGTGTCCGCGCTGGGCGGGGTGTTCGTGTCGGGGCCGACGGACGCGGGGGGTTTCCGGGTGTCGGCGGTGATTCCGGCGTCGTAGGGCGCTGTGGGTGCTGCGGGGCCGGCCTTCGACGGGGGCCCTGCCCTCCGGTGGGGGGTCAGCCCGCGATGGGGGCCCTGCGGTGGGGGTCAGCCCGCGGTGAGGCGCTGGGGCTGGATGCCGGAGACCAGGGTGGCGAGGGCGTGGTCGATGTCGGGGCCGAGGTACCAGTCGCCGGTGTGGTCGAGGGCGTAGACGCGGCCCTGTGCGTCGATGGCGAGGAGTGCCTGGGTGTCGGTCTCGGCGCCGAGGGGGCAGACCTCGGTGTCCAGGGCGCGGCCGAGGTCGCCGAGGGTACGGGCGAGGTGGAGGCCGTGCAGCGGGTCGAGGTGGAGTGCGGTGGGGGCGACCTGGCGGCCGGGTCCGGTGGGCCGGATGTGGAGTCCGCCGAATTCGGCCCAGGCCTCGACGGCGGCGGGGAAGACGGTGTGCCGGTGTCCGGCGGGCGAGGTGTGGTCGCGGAGGGTGTCGGCCCAGACCTCGGCCTGTTTGATGTCCCAGCGTCCGGGCTGCCATCCGGCGGCGCGCAGTGCGGCGTCGACGGGGACGGCGAACCGGGTGGTCGAGGTGCGGTCGGTGTGCATCGGCCCTTCGTTCGTCGAGGTCGTTCGGTGGTGCGGGGGGTGGTTCAGCCGTCGGTGGCGGCGGGGTCGACCGTGCGGACGCCGAAGTGGGCGGTGAGGGCGGTGCAGGCGCGGCAGGGGGCGGCGTAGCTGCCGTGGAGGGGGTCGCCGTCCTCGCGGATGCGGCGGGTGGTGAGTTTGGCGTGCTTGAGGGCCTTGCGGGCCTCGCCGTTGGTCATGGGTTTGCGGGCGGCGCGCTTGCTGCGGGCGGCGTCGGCGGTGGCGATGTGCCGGGAGATGAGGATCGTTTCGGCGCAGCGTCCGGTGAAGCGGTCGCGCTGGTCGCTGGTGAGGGTGTCGAGGAAGTCCTGGACGAGCGGGTGGAGCGCGGGGGGTGTGTCGCCGCGGGCGGCGGTGCCGGTGAGGGTGGCGCCGCGGACGGAGAGGGCGGCGGCGATGGTGGGGAGGATGCCGTCGCGGCGCTGGAGGAGGAGGGGCGCCGGGGTGGTGTCGGTGGCGCTCCAGCCGACGCGGGGGTCGCCGGAGTGGGGGCCGCCGGTTGGTCCGGTGTGCGTCCCCGTCTGCGTCGCGTTCATGATCGTCATCCCCTCCCGAGCATCCCCCCGGTGGTCACAGAGTGCCAAATCGGGTGGCGGCTGGGGAAGCTGGGGCGGGGCGACACGCCAGGGCGGGGGCGGGCTGTCACGGCAGGGTGACGGCCGGTCACGGAAGCGGAGGGGCGGGTGACCGGCGCCGGTGACCGGCGGAGTCGTACCGCATAGGCTGTCGGCACCGCGATCCGGCGGTGTTCCGCGTGCGGGCGCCGGGGGGTCGCGGAGGCAGAAGCAGTGCAGACGGACGTGACAGTCGAATACGTTGCGTGACGGTCCGACGGTGGGCCGGGGCGGGCGTACAGAGTGCCGCAGGGGGCAACCGCCATGACGACAGGTCGGCTCGGGCAGACCGCCGCGCCGCCGAACGCGGCCTACGCCGGGCAGGTCGTGCACTTCCCGGATCCGGTGCGGGCGGCCCGTCACCCGAGAGGGGTGCGGGTGGACGAGCGCGGCTACCCCGTTTTCTCGCCCTACGCGCGCGCGGCCGCGGAGATCGCGGATCCGCCGGAGGGTTTCGGTGTCGACGAGCTGCGGTTGACGGACTACGTGTCGGCGAACGCGGCGTTGGCGGCGACCGGTCACGAGTTGTGGGACACGGTGCCGGCGGTGGCGACGCCGCACGGCTGGACGTGGCATCACGTGGCGGGGACGCGTCGTCTTGAGCTGGTGCCGGTCGAGGTGAAGGCGCTGCTGCGGCATCACGGCGGTGTGGCGACGGCGGCGGTGGACCACGGCAAGCGGGGCACGCGGCCGTTGCAGGAGACGCGTCCGGCGCACTTCGGTCTGCCGAAGTCGGGTGTGGCGGTGACGGAGTCGCAGGTGCTGGGGGTCGAGGAGGACCTCGGGTACCGGCTGCCGGGCGCGTACCGGTCGTTCCTGAAGGCGGCGGGCGGCTGCGCGCCGGTGGGTACGGCGCTGGACGCGGAGCTGGGTCTGCTGGTGGACCAGCCGTTCTTCACGGTGCGGGACGAGGCCGCGGTCAACGATCTCGTGTACGTGAACAAGTGTCTGCGGGACCATCTGACGAAGGACTACCTGTGCGTGGCGTTCGTGCAGGGCGGTCTGCTGGCCGTGAAGGTGCGGGGCGAGCGGCAGGGTTCGGTGTGGTTCTGCGCGTACGACGACGTGCGGGACGTGGATCCGTCGTGGCCGCCGGCGGAGCGGGTGGAGCGGCTGCTGCTGCCCTGCGGTGAGGATTTCGACGTGTTCCTGTCGCGGCTCGCGGGGTCTCCTCCGGAGCTGGAGACGGTGGCGAATCTGATGGTGGACGGCGGGTTCGCGCGCGCCGTCCCGGTTTCTTCCGCGGGGGAGTGAGTCGTAGCGATGGTGACGTTCGCGCAGGCGCAGGAGCGCGCGGAGGAGTGGGTCAACGGGGACGTGCCGGCGTACCAGCACCGTGAGGTGCGGGTACGGGAGTTCGGCCTCGGGTTCGTGGTGTGGGCGGAGGACCGTGCGGACGGGCCCCGTTCGGACGGTGGTGCGCAGCGGCTGGTGATCGCCCGGGACAGCGGTGAGGCGACGCTGTGGCCGTCGCTGCCGGTGGGTGAGGTGATCCGCCGGTACGAGGAGGAGTACGGGCGTGACGAGTCGGCGGCCGAGGAGCCGTCGGCGCCCGCGGCGCGGGTGGACCTGAACCAGACGTCGTTCCTGCTGAGTCCGCCGGAGTGGCTGCAGGAGGCGGCGGACCGGCTGGGCATTCCGGACCGGCGCTCGCAGACGTCGGGCGGCGGGACGGCCGGCGGGTCCGACGGCGGGTCGGCGGGGGCCGGGTCCGCGGGGGCGGCGGTGCCGGCGCCTTCGGCGGCTCCGGACGCCGGTTGGGCGTCGTCGTCGGCGGGTGCGGGGCGGGCCGCGGGGCCCGCCGACTCCGGGCACGCCGCGGGTTCCGCGCAGGCCGCGGGTTCCGCGCCGGGTGGTTCCGCGTCCGGTGACGGCAGCGGGGCCGCGTGGCCGGCGGCCGGCGGGAGCGGCCCGGACGCGGGCACGCCGTGGGCCGGTACGGACACCACGGCGGACGCCGGCGAGGACCGTTCCGTGCCGCTGCCGGAGACGGTGTTCGCGCCGCAGCTGAGCGAGCCGGCCGAGGACGGCCCGGCGACGCCCGAGGCTCGGACGACGCTGATGTCGGGCGGCAGCGGGCTCCCGGCGACGGCGGTCGCCCCGGCGCTCCCGGACGGCGGTGCGGGGCGGGTCACGCCGCCGCCCCCCACCCAGGCGGGTACTCCCGCGCCCGGTACCCCGGCTCCCGGCACCCCGGCTCCCGGTACTCCCGCGCCGGGTGCTCCCGTGCCGCCGCCGGCGGCTCCGGGTGCGCCGCAGCGGCCGCCCGCGCCGGACGCCGGTGACATCGCGGACGCCGCGACCAGCAAGGCGACCCCGCCGAGGCGCGGTCAGGGCGCGACGACCCCGCCGCCCCCGGGCGCTCCGGGGACGCCGGGCGCCCGCCCGGGCGGCACCCCCGCGCCGGGTCCGGCGGGCGGTTACGTGCCGACGCAGATGGTGTCGTCGCTGGGTCCGGAGGGGCCCGGGACGCCCACGCCGCCTCCGCCGGGCGCGCCCGCTCCGGGTGCCCCGACGCCGCCTCCGCCCGGTGCGCCGAACGCGCCCGGCGGTACGCCGCCGGGCGGGATGCACCACGCCGCGACGATGTTCGCCGACCCCAACGCCTCGGGTGCCGGTGCGCCCACGCCTCCGGGACCGCCCCCGGCCGCCCCGGGTGTGCCCGGCGCCCCGGGTGCCCCTCAGCCTCCCGGCCCGCCCGGTCAGCCCGGCGCTCCCCAGCCCCCCGGTCCGCCCGGTGCCCCCGGCAACCCGCCGGTGCACCACGCGGAGACGATGCTGGCCGCGCCCCCGGTCGGCGGTCCCGGCGCGCACCCGCCCCCGGCGCCCCCCGGTGCGCCCGGTGTCCCCGGCGGCGCGCCGCCGATGGTTCCCGGCGCCATGCCCCCGGGGACGCCCCCGCCCGGCGTTCCGGCACCGGGGCAGCCTCAGGCGTACGGCTATCCGCAGCAGCCCCCCGGTCAGCCGACCGTGGGCCCCGGCTACCAGGCCGTGCTGCGCTACCGCGCGCAGGACGGCTCGGAACAGCAGCTGATCCGGCGGTCCGCGCCGGGCACGCCGCACCCGGAGTGGCAGATCTTCCACGAGCTGCGCGCCATGAACGTGCCGCCCGGCCAGGTGCTGGAGCTGCACACGGAACTGGAGTCGTGCGAGCTGCCGGGCGCGTACTGCGCGCGGATGATCCGCGAGCAGTGGCCGCAGGCGCGGATCACGTCCATCGCGCCGTACGGCACCGACCACGCGAGCCGGCAGCAGGGCATGGGGCAGCTCCTCGCCCACCAGGGCGAGCTGCACCAGGTGGCGGACGGGCCCGCGCGTCCGGCGCCGGTGCGGGCGCCGATCCCGCCGGTGCAGCCGGCCCCGCCGATCCCGCCGGAGGCGATCGCGCAGGAGCTGGCCGCCGCGTTCGGGCCGGGGGTGTTCCGGTTCGAGCAGGCGGCGGTGTCCCGCCAGGGTGTGCCGCCGGTCGTGGCGCAGACGCTGGTGACGGCGGGTCTGCCGATGGACATGGGGCCGTTCTTCTGGGCGCAGGCCCAGCCGGGCCGTCCGGTGCCGACGCTGGCGGAGCTGGCCGCGGAGCGGGCGGTGCAGCCGGCGCCGGACGCGGGCTCGTACCTGGTGATGGGCAGCGACTTCGGCCGGGCGCTCTGTGTGCAGTACGGCACGGCGAACATCGTCGCGGTGCCCGTGGAGGCCGGTCCGGGCGGTACGGCCGTACCGCCGCAGTTCGTGAACACCGGTCTGCCGGAGTTCGCGCGGTGCCTGGCGCTGCTGGGCCGGATGTGGCGGCTGCGGTTCGGACTGAACCAGGAGCAGGCGGGCCGCTGGACGGTGGACTTCCAGGCACAGCTGGCCGCGCTGGACCCGGCGGCGCTGGGGTCGCCGGAGAGCTGGTGGTCGGTGCTGCTGGAGCAGATGTGGGACGGGCTGCTGTGAGCCGCCGCCTCTGAGGGAGCACACCCGTGGCCGGGCCCGGTCGTCGTCCGACGACCGGGCCCGGCTTTCGTCTGCCCGCCCGCGGGTGAGCCCCCGCGGCCGTCTCCGCTCCCGCGTCTCGGGGCCGTCAAGCGGAGTGTCGCGTTATGAACACTTCCGTGTCATCCATCAAGATGTGCGCGATTCATCCCATTTCGGGCTCGGTCGTCGTGCTGGGCTTCATGTCCGTCGGTGGAAGGGGTTCCAGGGTGAGCAGCGCATCGGTGTCGTCACGGGGATTCGAGATCGTACGGGGGCGCGGTTACCGCCCGTTGCAGGTGATCGCGTACGTCGAGGCGCTGTCGGACGACCGGGACGCCGCCTGGGAACGGGCGGCGCGCCTCACCGTGCTGGCCCGCGAGATGGAGGAGGAGCTGGAGCGGCTGCGGGTGCTGGTGGCGAGCCTGCCGGAGCAGACGTACGAGTCGCTCGGGGACGGCGCCAGGCGGCTGTTCCTGCTGGCGCTGGAGGAGGCGACGGCCGTACGGGAGTCCGCGCGGCAGCACGCGCGGGACCTGACGGACCTGGCGCGCGACGACGCCGCCGGGGTGGAGGGAGCGGCGCGGGCCTACGCCGCCGCGCTGCGTGCCGTCGCCGACGAGTTCGCCCGGGAGCGGCTGGCCGCGGCCCGCGAGGAGGCCGACGAGATCCGCATCGAGGCCCGGCTGGAGGTCAAGGAGCGGCGCTCCCGGGCGCTGGCGGAGGTGCGCCGGATGCGTGAGCGCACCTCGGAGATGCTCGCCGAGGAGGCGGGCGCGCAGGCGGAACGGCTGGACGAGGTCGCGCGCGAGGAGGCCGCGCGGGCGGCCGAGATGGAGGCCAGGCACGCGGAGGCGGAGGAGCGCGCCGAGCGGGTGCTGGCCGAGGCGCGGCAGGTGTTCGCCGACGCGGAGGAGGCGGCCGTGCGGTGCGCGGAGGAGGCGCGGGAGCGGGCGGCGGAGGTGCTGGCCGAGGCGCGCACCAGCGTGGAGTGCGTGGAGCGGGAGACCGAGCGGGTGCTGCGCGAGCATGCCGGCCGGCGGGAGGACGTGCAGACGCAGATGGACCACGTGTGCGCCAGCCTGAGCGCGCTGACGGGCCGTGCGGTGGAGTGACGCCCGGGGCCGGCGGGGTGTCAGGGCCTTCTGCGGACGGCCCCGGCGAGGATCCAGCCCTCCACCGCCTCGTACTGACGGCGCTGTTCCTCCGCGCGGGCGCGGCCGGAGGTCACGGTGCCGAGCCAGCCGCAGAGGAAGCCCACGGGGATGGAGAGCAGGCCGGTGGTGGTGAAGGGGAACCAGTTGAAGTCGGCGTCGGGGAAGGCGGCGACGGGCGATCCGGAGACCAGGTTGGTGCCCGGCATCAGCACCAGGACGCAGAGGGTTCCGCCGATGAGGGTCGCGAGCAGGCCCGTACGGGTGTAGCGGCGCCAGAAGAGGCTGTAGACGAGGGCGGGCGCGATGGCGGAGGCGCCCAGGCAGAAGGACAGCGTGATCAGCGGGTGCAGGCTGTGGTGCTGCACCAGGGTGGCCAGCAGGATCGCGGGGACGCCGACGGCCACGGCGGACAGTCGCGCCAGCAGCATCTCGCGACGCGGTGTCATCGCGCGGACGCGGGCCGCGAAGACGTCGTGCGCCAGGGAGTTGGCGCAGGCCAGGATCATCCCGGCGACGGAGGCGAGGACGGTCAGGAAGATCGCCGTGGTGACCGTGGTGAACAGGACGGTCTCCGCGGTGGACACCTCCGCGCCGAACACGGCGCGTGAGCCGAGCAGGTAGGCGGTGTTCCCGCGCGGGTCCGCCTCAGCGACCGCGGCCCGCCCGAGCAGGGCGGTCGCGCCGAAGCCGACGACGGTGATGACCAGCACGAACAGCGCCACCCCCGACACCGCCCAGGACATCGAGCGGCGCACCTGGCGGGCGCTGGAGGCGGTGTACATGCGCATGGTGATGTGGGGCAGGCAGGCACCGCCGAGGACCACCGTGAGGTGGGAGCTGATCATGTCGATGCCGGGGCTCGCGCCGCCGGCGAACTGCAGTCCGGAGGTGAGGAAGGCGTCTCCGGTGCCGCTGTTCGCGGCGGCCGCGTCGAAGAGGGCGCCCGGGTCCCAGCCGTAGCGGCGCAGGATCAGGGCGGCGACCACCAGACCGGAGCCGAGCAGCAGCACGATCTTCAGGATCTGGATGAGGGCGGTGCCCTTCATGCCGCCGATCGCCGCGTAGCTGATCATCAGCGCGCCCACGCCGACGATGCAGCCGGTCTGCAGGGACTCGCCGGAGAAGCCCAGGATGAACCCCATGAGCTGCCCGGTGCCGGCGAGTTGCACCAGCATCAGCGGCAGCAGCGCGGCGAGGGTGACGACGCTGGCGGTGACGCGGACCGCGCGGCCGCCCGGCATGCGTCGGGCGAGAGCGTCGCCCATGGTGAACCGGCCCGCGTTGCGCAGGGGTTCGGCCAGCAGGAACATCAGCAGCATCAGGGACAGGGCGGTGCTCAGGGCGAGCACGATCCCGTCGTGGCCGAACAGCGCGATGACACCGCCGGTGCCCAGGACGGTCGCCGCGGAGATGTAGTCCCCGGCGATCGCCAGGCCGTTGCGCATGGGGGAGAGGGAGCCGTAGCCGGTGTAGAACTCGTCGAGGTCGTCCCGGTCGGGGCCGGTCATGACGCAGAGCAGCAGGGTGACCGTGGCGACGGCGGAGAAGCCCACCAGGGACATGGTCTGCGCGGACTCGCCGAACCGCGGGCTCATCGCGTCGCCTCCCGCCGTGCGTCGACGGCCGCCTGGCGGCGGATCAGGTCGGCGAGCGGGTCGACGCGGCGCCGCGCGGTCCCCTCGTACAGGGCGACGGCCAGCCAGGTGACGGGGACCTGGAGCAGGGCGAGCAGCAGACCGGTGGGGACGCCGTCGGTGACGGTGCCGGTCATGAAGGACGGCGCGAACGCCGACAGCACGAGGAAGAGGACGAAGTAGCCGAGCGCGGTGAGGGTGGCGGTGCGGCGCTGCCACCGGTAGGCGCCGCGCAGCCGGCGCAGGTCGCTGTGGTGTCCCAGCGGGGCGTGCCGGGGCGCCCGGTGCGGCCTGGGCGGGGGTGGGGCGGGCGGCTGCCAGGGGTAGGTGCGGTGCGTGGGGGAGCCATGGGGAGGGCCGGCGTACGGGAAGCCGGGGTGGGGGTGCGGGTCGTACGGGCGTCGGGGGTGGTGGGGGTTCGGGGAGGGGTCGGCTGGCATCCCGTGCTCCTTGCGCGGTTCGGGTCCGGGTGGGGACCGCAGGGAGGGGGTGGGGAGCGGAGCCCGCACGCTACTCGTGCGTAGTGGCCTGCGCGACGGTTTGGCCGAACTGGTCGGCCGGTATGCGCTTACGTCGGCGGCGCAGGCCCTGAGCTGGGGTGTTACCCGGATTAACTCCGACTTTTGCGCCGTTCCCGGGGTTCCCGGCCCGCCCCGGGGCCAGGGCGCGCTTGACCCTGACGCGGCGGCAGGGGGAAGCCTGGGTGCGTCGGCGGGAAGGTGCCGGGCGGAACGGCGAGGAGGAGTCCGGGCGCACCGGAGGGAGGAGGTGACCCCGAGACGTACTCCGCCCCACGGGTGAGAGCCCCTAGGGGCACCTCCGTACTACGGCTCGGGGAGGGGTCGTACCGCCGGAGGACGCAAGGGGGCCGGCTCCGTCCTTAACCTGGCTTTACGCCGCCGGGGGGTGGCGGAGCACAGCACCGGGGGTGGGGTTTTCCTCAGGGAAAGACTGCGCTGAACACCAGCGCGCCGGGCCCCCTCCCGCCGCGAGACTGAAGCACGCACCGAGCACCACGCACCGAGCACCACGCACAGGCGGCCGCCGAGGACAAGGGCGGTCCGCCGGGGCACCGCTCTGCCTTGACGACTGACATAGGAGACATACCGTGACAACGGCTGTGACCATTCCCAGGCACGGGGGCACTGGAGGGACTACGGCCGTTGCCGCGCGGGCGCGGCAGGTCGTGAAGGCGTACGGGTCGGGGGAGACCCGCGTCGTCGCCCTGGACCACGTCGACGTGGACATCGCCCGCGGACAGTTCACCGCGATCATGGGCCCCTCGGGGTCCGGCAAGTCCACGCTGATGCACTGCCTCGCCGGGCTCGACACCGTGACGTCCGGCCAGATCTACCTGGACGACACGGAGATCACCGGCCTGAAGGACAAGAAGCTCACCCGGCTGCGCCGCGACCGGATCGGCTTCATCTTCCAGGCGTTCAACCTGCTGCCGACGCTCAACGCGCTCGAGAACATCACGCTGCCCATGGACATCGCCGGCCGCAAGCCCGACCAGGAGTGGCTGGACCGGGTGGTGGAGACCGTAGGACTCGCGGGACGGCTGAAGCACCGGCCGACGCAGCTCTCCGGCGGGCAGCAGCAGCGGGTCGCCGTGGCGCGGGCCCTGGCCGCCCGGCCGGAGATCATCTTCGGCGACGAGCCGACCGGCAACCTCGACTCCCGCGCCGGCGCCGAGGTGCTGGGCTTCCTGCGCCGCTCGGTCGACGAGCTGGGCCAGACCATCGTGATGGTCACCCACGACCCCGTCGCCGCCTCCTACGCGGACCGGGTGCTGTACCTCGCCGACGGCCGCATCGTCGACGAGATGCTCCAGCCCACCGCCGAGCAGGTCCTGGACCGCATGAAGGACTTCGACGCCCGGGGGCGTACGTCATGACCGTCCTCAAGACCTCGATGCGCAACTTCCTCGCGCACAAGGGACGCATGGCGCTGTCCGCGGTGGCGGTGCTGCTGTCGGTGGCGTTCGTCTGCGGGACGCTGGTGTTCACGGACACCATGAGCACCACCTTCGACAAGCTGTTCGCGGCGACCTCCTCGGACGTCACCGTCAGCTCCAAGGACGCCGACGACGGCGGCGAGACGACCGCCGGCAACGGCAGGCCGCCGGTGATCCCGGCGGCCGTGGTCGACCAGGTGCGCGGCGCGCAGGGCGTGAAGTCGGCCGAGGGCACGGTGTTCTCCACCTCCGTGACCGTCGTCGATGGCGACAAGGACAACCTCTCGCCCACCAGCGGCGGCCCGACCATCGTCGGCAGCTGGAACACCAACGACGCCCGCACCATGGAGATCACCGACGGTGCGGCCCCCGAGGGCGCGGACCAGATCATGGTCGACGCCGACACCGCCGACAAGCACGACCTGGCGCTCGGCGACGAGATCGGCGTGATCAGCGCCCTCGGCACCCACACCGCGAAGATCTCCGGCATCGCCGACTTCACCGTCACCAACCCCGGCGCCGCGATCTTCTTCCTGGACACGGCGACCGCCCAGCGGACCCTGGTCGGCGAGAGCGGCGTCTACACCAACGTCAACGTCACCGCCGCGGCCGGCGTCAGCGACGACCAGCTGAAGCGCGACGTCCTGACCGCGCTCGGCACCGACTACAAGGTGCAGACCGCCAAGGAGAGCGCGGACGCCAACAAGGAGGGCGTCGGCGACTTCATGGGCGTCCTGAAGTACGCGATGCTCGGCTTCGCCGGGATCGCCTTCCTCGTCGGCATCTTCCTGATCATCAACACCTTCTCCATGCTGGTCGCCCAGCGCACCCGGGAGATCGGCCTGATGCGGGCCATCGGCTCCTCCCGCAAGCAGGTCAACCGGTCCGTGCTGATCGAGGCGCTGCTGCTCGGCGTCGTCGGATCGGTCCTCGGCGTCGGCGCGGGCATCGGCCTCGCGGTCGGCCTGATGAAGCTCATGGGTCTCATGGGCATGGAGCTGTCCACCGGTGACCTCACGATCGCCTGGACGACCCCCGCGCTCGGCCTGCTCCTCGGCGTGGTCGTCACCGTCCTCGCCGCCTACCTGCCCGCCCGGCGGGCCGGGAAGATCTCCCCGATGGCCGCGCTGCGAGACGCCGGCACCCCGGCCGACGCCAAGGCCGGCCGCATCCGGGGTCTGATCGGCCTGCTCCTCACCGGCGCCGGCGGCTACGCCCTCTACCTGGCGGGCAGCGCGGACAAGGCCACCGAGGGCTCGCTCTGGCTGGGCCTCGGCGTGGTGCTGTCCCTCATCGGCTTCGTCGTCGTCGGCCCGGTGCTCGCGAGCGGCGTGGTCCGGGTCCTCGGCGCGGTCCTGCTGCGCGCCTTCGGCCCCGTGGGCCGCATGGCCGAACGCAACGCCCTGCGCAACCCGCGCCGCACCGGTGCCACCGGCGCCGCGCTGATGATCGGGCTCGCGCTGGTGGCGTGCCTGTCCGTGGTCGGCTCCTCCATGGTCGCCTCGGCCGGCGAGGAACTCGACAAGGCGGTCGGCACGGACTTCATCATCCAGAACGACCAGGGGCAGCTGGTCACCCCGGAGGCCGTCGAGGCCGTGAGGTCGACACCGGGCGTGGACCGGATCACCGAGTACAAGTGGACCCAGGCCGACTTCACCACGCCCGACGGGAAGACCAGCGACGACACCGCCATCACCGCCGCCGACCCGACGTACGCCACCGACCTGCGGGTCGAGACCGTCGCCGGCAAGCTCGAGGACGCCTACCTGCCCGGCTCGATGTCCGTCCACGAGAACTTCGCCAAGGACCACGACGTCACCCTCGGCTCGAAGATCGAGGTCGCCTTCAAGGACGGCTCGGCCGGCTCCCTGACGGTCCGCGCCATCACCAGCAGCGAGGGCGTGGTCGACGCGGGCGCGATGTACACGTCCATCGACACCCTCGCGCGGTACGTCCCGGCCGAGAAGATGCCGCTGGACCAGCTGGTCTTCGTCTCGGCCGAGGACGGCCAGAAGGACGCCGCGTACGCGGCGCTCAAGAAGTCGCTGGACGGCTTCCCGCAGTACCAGGTGCGCGACCAGACCGACTACAAGGAGGCCCTGCAGGACCAGATCGGCCAGCTGCTGAACATGGTCTACGGCCTGCTCGCCCTGGCGATCGTCGTCGCGGTCCTCGGCGTGGTGAACACCCTGGCCCTGTCGGTGGTGGAACGCACCAGGGAGATCGGCCTGATGCGGGCCATCGGCCTCTCGCGCCGCCAGCTGCGCCGCATGATCCGCATGGAGTCGGTCGTGATCGCCCTCTTCGGTGCCCTGCTGGGCCTCGGACTGGGCCTCGGCTGGGGCGCCACCGCGCAGCAGCTGCTCGCCCTGGAGGGCCTGAAGGTCCTCGACATCCCGTGGCCCACGATCGCCGGCGTGTTCGTCGGGTCGGCCTTCGTCGGCCTGTTCGCCGCGCTGGTCCCGGCCTTCCGGGCCGGCCGGATGAACGTCCTGAACGCCATCGCCACCGACTAAGAGCCCGGGCTCCCGTACGCGGGGGTCCCCGCGTGGCCCTCGGGTACGGGGCCCCGCCTGGCCTCCGCGTACGGGGGTCCTCCCGGCCCTCGGGTACGGGGGTCCTCCCGGCCCCCGGACATGGGGGCCCGTCCGGCCCCCCGACACGGGGGTTCGCCCGGCCACCGCACACGGGGGTTGCGGGGAGACCGGCGCCGGAAAGTCCGCACCAGGACTTTCCGGCGCCGGTGCGTGCGCCCCGACCCGGGTACTCGTGGTTGTCCACAGCCCCCGGCGGCCGTGGGCGGGGCGACGTACCCTTGACACCCCCGGCCCGCGGCGCGCGTCGGGCCCGTCGTGTTGCACACCCCGGAAGGGATTCCCGCCCCGCATGAGCCTGCACGGTCTGCTCGACGCCGTCGTCAAGGACACCGCCCTCGCGGAAGCGGTCACGGCCGCCACCGACGGCAACCGCATGCACGTCGACCTGGTCGGCCCGCCCGCGGCCCGTCCCTTCGCGGTCGCCGCCCTGGCCCGGGACACCGGCCGCCCCGTGCTGGCCGTGACGGCGACCGGGCGCGAGGCGGAGGACCTGGCGGCCGCCCTGCGCTCGCTGCTGCCGCCCGAGGGCATCGTGGAGTACCCGTCGTGGGAGACCCTCCCGCACGAGCGGCTCAGCCCCCGCAGCGACACCGTCGGCCGCCGCCTCGCCGTCCTGCGGCGCCTGGCCCACCCGCGCCCCGACGACCCCGAGACCGGCCCGGTCTCCGTCGTCGTCGCACCCGTGCGCTCAGTGCTCCAGCCGCAGGTCAAGGGCCTGGGCGACCTGGAGCCCGTCTCGCTGCGCTCCGAGCAGAGCGCCGATCTCAACGAGATCGTCGAAGCCCTCGCCGCCGCCGCGTACGCGCGCGTGGAGCTGGTCGAGAAGCGCGGCGAGTTCGCCGTGCGCGGCGGCATCCTCGACGTGTTCCCGCCCACCGAGGAGCACCCCCTCCGGGTGGAGTTCTGGGGCGACGACGTCGAGGAGATCCGCTACTTCAAGGTCGCCGACCAGCGCTCCCTGGAGGTCGCCGACCACGGCCTGTGGGCCCCGCCCTGCCGCGAACTGCTGCTGACGCCCCAGGTCCGGGAGCGGGCGGCCGCCCTCGCCGAGGAACACCCCGAACTGGGCGAACTGCTCGGCAAGATCGCCGAGGGCATCGCGGTGGAGGGCATGGAGTCCCTCGCCCCGGTCCTCGTCGACGACATGGAACTGCTGCTGGACGTGCTGCCCAAGGGCGCCATGGCCGTGGTGTGCGACCCGGAGCGCGTGCGCACGCGCGCGTCCGACCTGGTCGCCACCTCGCAGGAGTTCCTCCAGGCCTCCTGGGCGGCCACCGCCGGCGGAGGCGAGGCGCCCATCGACGTCGGCGCGGCCTCCCTGTGGGCCCTCGCCGACGTCCGGGACCGGGCCCGCGAGCTGGACATGATGTGGTGGACGGTGTCCCCGTTCGCCGCCGACGAGGAGCTCGACGGCGACACCCTCAAGCTCGGCATGCACGCCCCCGAGACCTACCGCGGCGACACCGCGCGGGCGCTCGCCGACACCAAGGGCTGGCTCGCCGACGGCTGGCGCGCGGTCTACGTCACCGAGGGACAGGGGCCCGCGTCCCGCACCGTCGAGGTGCTCGGCGGCGAGGGCATCGCCGCCCGCCTGGACGGCGACCTGGGCGCGCTCACCCCGTCCGTCGTGCACGTCTCCTGCGGCTGCATCGACCACGGCTTCATCGACCCGGTGCTCAAGCTCGCCGTGCTCACCGAGACCGACCTCACCGGCCAGAAGGCGTCCGGCCGCGAGGGCGCCCGGATGCCCGCCCGGCGCCGCAAGACCATCGACCCGCTCACCCTGGAGGCGGGCGACTACATCGTCCACGAACAGCACGGCGTGGGCCGCTACATCGAGATGGTGCAGCGCACCGTGCAGGGCGCCACCCGCGAATACCTGGTCGTGGAGTACGCCCCCGCCAAGCGCGGCCAGCCCGGCGACCGGCTGTACATCCCCACCGACCAGCTGGAGCAGATCACCAAGTACGTCGGCGGCGAGGCGCCCACGCTGCACCGGCTCGGCGGCGCCGACTGGACCAAGACCAAGGCGCGCGCCAAGAAGGCCGTCAAGGAGATCGCCGCCGACCTGATCAAGCTGTACAGCGCCCGCATGGCCGCCCCCGGACACGCCTTCGGCGGCGACACGCCCTGGCAGCGCGAACTGGAGGACGCCTTCCCCTACGCGGAGACGCCCGACCAGCTCACCACGATCGCCGAGGTCAAGGAGGACATGGAGAAGTCGGTCCCGATGGACCGGCTGATCTGCGGCGACGTCGGGTACGGCAAGACGGAGATCGCGGTGCGGGCCGCGTTCAAGGCCGTCCAGGACGGCAAGCAGGTCGCCGTGCTCGTCCCCACCACGCTGCTGGTCCAGCAGCACTTCGGGACGTTCAGCGAGCGGTACGCGCAGTTCCCGGTGACCGTGAAGGCGCTGTCCCGCTTCCAGACCGACACCGAGGCCAAGGCGGTACTGGAGGGCCTGCGGGAGGGCTCGGTGGACATCGTCATCGGCACCCACCGGCTGTTCTCCTCCGAGACCAAGTTCAAGGACCTGGGCCTGGTCATCGTCGACGAGGAGCAGCGGTTCGGCGTCGAGCACAAGGAGCAGCTGAAGAAGCTGCGCGCCAACGTCGACGTGCTGACCATGTCCGCCACCCCCATCCCGCGCACCCTGGAGATGGCGGTCACCGGCATCCGCGAGATGTCGACGATCACCACCCCGCCGGAGGAGCGCCACCCGGTGCTCACCTTCGTCGGTCCCTACGAGCAGAAGCAGATCGGCGCCGCCATCCGCCGTGAGCTGCTGCGCGAGGGCCAGGTCTTCTACATCCACAACCGGGTCGAGTCCATCGACCGGGCGGCGGCGAGGCTGCGCGAGATCGTGCCCGAGGCGCGTATCGCGACCGCCCACGGCCAGATGTCGGAGCAGGCGCTCGAGCAGGTCGTCGTCGACTTCTGGGAGAAGAAGTTCGACGTGCTGGTGTCGACGACGATCGTCGAGTCCGGCATCGACATCTCCAACGCCAACACCCTGATCGTGGAGCGCGGCGACAACTTCGGCCTCAGCCAGCTGCACCAGCTGCGCGGCCGGGTGGGCCGCGGCCGGGAGCGGGGGTACGCGTACTTCCTGTACCCGCCGGAGAAGCCGCTGACGGAGACGGCGCACGAGCGGCTGGCGACCATCGCCCAGCACACCGAGATGGGCGCCGGCATGTACGTGGCGATGAAGGACCTGGAGATCCGCGGCGCGGGCAACCTGCTCGGCGGCGAGCAGTCCGGTCACATCGCGGGCGTCGGCTTCGACCTGTACGTGCGGATGGTCGGCGAGGCGGTCGCCGACTACCGGCGCCAGCTGGAGACCGGCGAGATCGAGGAGGAGCCGCCGCTCGAGGTGAAGATCGAGCTGCCCGTCGACGCGCACGTCCCGCACGACTACGCGCCCGGCGAGCGGCTCCGCCTCCAGGCGTACCGGGCGATCGCCTCCGCGAACTCCGAGGAGGACATCAAGGCCGTCCGCGAGGAGCTCGTCGACCGCTACGGCAAGCTGCCGGAGCCGGTGGAGAACCTGCTGCTGGTGGCGGGCCTGAGGATGCTCGCCCGGGCCTGCGCGGTCGGCGAGGTCGTGCTGCAGGGCAACAACATCCGGTTCGCGCCGGTGGAGCTGCGCGAGTCGCAGGAACTGCGGCTGAAGCGTCTGTACCCGGGCACGGTCATCAAGGCCAACGCCCACCAGGTCCTGGTGCCGCGTCCGAAGACCGCGAAGGTGGGCGGGAAGCCGCTGGTCGGGCGGGACCTGCTGGGCTGGGTCGGGGAGTTCCTGACCTCGGTGCTGGGTTCCTGACGACGCCTCCGGTCAGGGCGCCCTGACCGGAGGCCGTCGCGCGCCACCGGAGCACGCAGGGCCGTCCACGCCGCATCTCGCGGTGGTGGACGGCCCTGACGGATGTGTGAGCCCTACGGCTGGTCGGGACGGTCGCGGTCCATGCCGAGCCGGCGCTCTGCCTGCTGTTGCGCGGTGTCGATGTGCTGCTCGTGCTTGCCGCCGGTCCTCTCGTTCATCTTCTTCTCCGCGGCGTCCGAGGCCTTGTGCGCCTTCTCGCGCGCCGCCTTGTTGCCCTTGAACTTGTCGAGGATGCCCATCCAGAGCTCCTTCCGAGGTGACTCAAATCCGACAATACGCGCGAAGAGGTCTTAACGTCCAAGTGGGGCCCCCTGTGGTCTGGACCAGTCGCTCGTTACGGTGAGGTTCCGGATCGAACGCTCCTGGCGGGGCAGGGTTACAGCAGAACAAGGGAGGGGCGCGGTGACGCGACGCATGGGGTGGGGCAGCAGGGTCCGGCGTACGGGAGGGGTGGCGGCCGTCGCCGTGGTCCTCCTCGCGGGATGCGAGTCGATACCGGAGGCCGACGTCCCGGCCGCCGGCGGCAGCGGAGGGGCGGCCCCCGACGGACACGCCGTCAGCCCGCTGGACAACCCCGAGGGGACCCGGCCCGGCCTCGCCCCCTTGACCGACGCGAAGGACCGCACCGCGGCCGTCGCCGTCATCGACAAGGTCGCCACCAAGGGCCGCGGACCGAAGACGGGGTACGACCGCGACGAGTACGGCTATGCGTGGATGGACACGGCCGACGGTGTGCCGCTGGCGCGGAACGGCTGCGACACGCGGAACGACTTGCTGAAACTCCATGGACGGGACGTCCAGTTCCGTACGGGTTCCGACTGTGTGGTCGTGTCGATGGACCTGTACGACCCTTACACCGGCAAGGACATCGCCTGGAAGAAGGCCAAGGCCACCGAGGTACAGATCGACCACGTGATCCCGCTGTCCTACAGCTGGCAGATGGGCGCCTCCCGCTGGTCCGAGTCCAAGCGCGAGCAGCTGGCCAACGACCCGCTCAACCTCCTCCCGGTCGACGGCGGCGCCAACTCGGCCAAGCGGGACTCGGGGCCGGCGTCCTGGCTGCCCCCGGCCAAGGGCATCCGCTGCGCCTACGCGGTCCGCTTCGCCCAGGTCGCCGTCAAGTACGAACTGCCGGTCACCACGGCGGACAAGGCGGCCATGAGGGAACAGTGCGGCGCCTGACCGACGCCTGACGACACCCGGCGCGGCGAGCGGCCGGCCCGACGGGCGGGCCGGCCGGCCCAGAGCGTCGAGGTCGATGATCTCGCCGGCGGGCTTGCGGGCCGGGACCGGCTTGCCGAAGTGCGGGCCGTGCCGCTGACCACCGTCGGCGAACTGGCGCGCGCGGGCGCGCTGGTGATGCGCACCGGCGGCCACGGCGGCCCCGCGCGCGTGCCCGTGCTCACCGACCACGACGTGCTGGCCGGGACCGCCCCCTCCGGGACACTCCCCGAGAGCGAGGAGGAACCGGCGCTGACCGAGGCGGGCGACGTCGTCCTGCCCGTGCTCGGCGGAGGGGCCGTGGCCCGGGTGGTCGACGAGGCGACCGCCGGCACCGTCCTCGGCCGCAACCTCGTGCTGCTGCGCCCCGATCCGGCCGCGCTCGACGCGTGGTTCCTCGCCGGGTTCCCGCGCGGCACCGCCAACCACCGCCGGGCCAGCAGCTACGCGTCCACCGCCACCCGGCTCGACGTCCGGCGCCTCCAGCTGCCCCGCCTCGCGCCGGACGAACAGCGGCGCTACGGTGCCCGGTTCCGCGACCTCGACGCGTTCGAGCGGGCGCTCAGGGAGGCCGGGCGGCTCGGCGAGCAGCTCGTGCGCGGGATGTACGACGGCCTGACGGACGGGACGATCGCCCCCGACCAGGGCTCCCGCCGCGGTTCCTCGCCCGTCGCACGGATCACCGGAACCCGCCGGTCCGCCCGCGGACGCCTCCGCGCCCCGGCGCGCGCGGAGTTCGCGCCGGTCGGCGGCATGCTCCGGTACGACAACGGTTCGGTACATCCCGGGACCGGTTGTCGCCATCGGCCTATACGCTCGGACTCCACCGGAGTTCCCATCGGCTACACCCGTCCAGGAGCAGCATGTACGGCCACGGCGCGGCGCCGCCCACACCCAGCACGGGATCGGTCATCACCCAGCGTGTGCTGTACACGGCGGCCGGCGTCCTGTGCTGCGGCCTGCTGGCCTGCGTCCCGCTGTTCCGGGTCGCGGTGCTGCGCGGGCGGGTCTTCGACTGGATAGCCGCCTGGGTGAGCATCCCGCTGTCCATCGCCTGCCTGGCCGTGGTCGGCTCCCTCCCGGAGGAGGACTGGCGGACCGACGCCGCCCTGGCCGCCGTGATGATCCTGGGCGCCTGCGCCGGCGCCTACTACCTGACGGTGGACATCCGGCTGCCCCGGCAGCGGAACCTCTACGCCGGCGCCGTACCCCCGTCGCCGCACGCCACCACGGTGCACGCCCCCGGCGTCCACGGCGCCTACGGCTTCCCGCAGCAGGCCACGCCGTACGCCCCCACCCCCGTGCCGCAGCCGCAGCCCCAGCCGCCGCACACACCGCATCCGCCGCACGGTCCGGTGCCGCCCGTCCCCGCCCCCGTGCCCCCGCCGCAGGCGCAGCCGCCGCAGCGGCCCGCGCCCGCCCGGATCGACCAGGTGCGCGCCGAGCTCGACGAACTGAGCGACTACCTGCGCCGCCAGGACGGTCAGCAGGGCCCCGAGGGTGGCAGGTGAGCGTGACGACGGGACGCGTCGTCGCCGGCCGCTACGAACTGTCCACGCTCATCGGGCAGGGCGGCATGGGACAGGTCTGGACGGCCTACGACAAACGGCTCGACCGGCGCGTGGCGGTGAAGCTGCTGCGCCCGGACAAGGTGGCCGGCCAGGAGGCCGACGAACTGCGCCGCCGCTTCGTGCGTGAGTGCCGGGTGACCGCCCAGGTCGACCACCCCGGACTGGTCACCGTGCACGACGCGGGCAGCGAGGGCGAGGAGCTGTTCCTCGTCATGCAGTTCGTCGACGGCGCCGACCTCGGCGACCACCTCGCCGAGCACGACCCCTACCCGTGGCAGTGGGCGGTCGCGGTCGCCGCGCAGCTGTGCGCGGTGCTCAGCGCCGTGCACGCGGTGCCGATCGTCCACCGCGACCTCAAGCCCCGCAACGTGATGGTGAAGCAGGACGGCACGGTCACCGTGCTCGACCTCGGTGTGGCCTCCGTGATGGACGCCGACACCACGCGCCTGACCCACACCGGCACCCCCATCGGCTCGCCCGCCTACATGGCGCCCGAGCAGGCGATGGGCGGCGCCGTCGGCCCGTACACCGACCTGTACGCGCTCGGCGTGCTGATGCACGAACTGCTCAGCGGGGACGTGCCGTTCGCCGGTTCCACCGCGCTCGGCGTGCTGCACCGGCACCTGTACGAGCCGCCGGTGCCGGTGCGCCGGCTCCGCCCGGAGGTGCCCGAGGCGCTGGAGGCCCTGGTGCTACGGCTGCTCGCCAAGGACCCGCAGCACCGCCCGGACTCCGCGCAGGAGGTCTACGAGCACCTGGCGCTGCTGCTGCCCGCCCGGGGCACGCCCACCGGCGCCCCGCTCGACCCCACCCGCCCGTTCCTCCGGCCGCACGCCCCCTGGCCGGACCGGGCACGGACCCCGGCACCGCAGCCCGCGCCCGCCGCGCCGCCCGCGCCGGTCGCGGAGAAGGCCGACGTGGCCGCCGCCGTGGACGAGGTGAAGCGGCTGCTCGGCGAGGGCCGCATCACCCAGGCCGTCGACATCCTCGGCTCGATCCTGCCGGTCGCCGCCGACCAGCACGGCGAGCACTCCCCGGTGGTGCGCACCCTGCGCAAGCAGTACGCGGCCACGCTCCTCGACGACGGCCAGTACCGGCGTGCCCTGCCCGAACTGCGGCGCCTCGCCGACGAACGCGCGGCCGAGGCCGGCCAGGCCGACCCGCAGTCGCTGCGCTACCGCTACGAGGCCGCCCAGTGCCTGGAACAGCTCGGCGAACCGGCCGCGGCCCTCGCCGAGTACCGGGCGCTGCTGGCGTACTACGAGAACCAGTACGTGGCCGCCGGCGACCCGCAGCTGGCCCACGACGTGCGGCGCCGCATCGGCCATCTGCTGCTGGCTCTCGGCGACCGGGCCGCCGCCCACGACACGCTGGTGCGGCTGCTGCACGACGTGGAGCGCGCGCAGGGGCCGGGGCATCCGCTCGCCGCGGAGATCCGCCGGACGCTGCAGTGGCTGGGACAGGTGCGCGGCTAGCCTTTCCGGCGTGACCGACTGACAGGGCCTGGGAAGAGGCGGGGAGGAGACGGCGGGCGCGGCGGTGCCGTAAGTCGCCGTGAATCGTTGGTCGAATGGGTTGGCCAGAGCTTGGCCGATGCCTACCATCGATCACCGCAGGACTTTGTGCACCGCCGCACAAGCTCTCCTCAGGAGGTTTCCTTGCACCGCCGCCGTCGCACCGCGCTCCTCCTCACCGCCGCGATCGCCGCAGCGGCACCCCTGCTCACCGCCTGCGGCAACGACGCGCACCCCGGCGCGGCCGCCGTGGTCGGCGGGGAGCGGATCACCGTCTCGCAGCTGGAGAACCGCGTCGACGAGGTACGCGCCGCCCAGCGGGCCGCCGTACCGGACGAGGCGCAGTACCAGCAGGCCATCGCGCGCACCGGCGGCCTGACCCGCGACACCCTGCACAGCATGGTGCTGGACCGGGTGCTGGAGCGCGCCGCGCGGGACGCCGGGGTGACGGTCTCGGACCGTGAGGTGCAGCAGCTGCGGTCCGACTTCGAGGAGCAGGCCGGCGGCGCGAAGGCGCTGGAGACGGCCTGGCTCCAGCAGTACGGCGTGCCGCCGCAGCGCCTCGACGAGAACCTGCGCCTTCAGGTCACGGCGCAGAAGCTCGCCCAGCGGCTCGGCACCGACACCAGCCGACCCGAGTTCTGGAAGGCGCTGTCCGACGCGAGCGAGGAGCTCGACGTCGACCTCAACCCGCGCTACGGCGACTGGGACGCGGAGAAGAGCAGCCGGGTGGACGCGAAGACGCCGTGGATCAAGGACGTCACCGCGACCGACGGGCCGCCGCTGGCACTGTGACGTGGGCTAGTTTCGAAGGGTGAACACAACCAGCCCCACACCGATCCCCGAGGCCGCCGCCGGCCGCGTCGTCCTGCTCACCACCAGCCACCGGGTCGCGCCCGGCCTGCTGTCCTGGCCCGCCTGGCAGGCCCTGCGCGCGGCCGACCGGGTGCTGTGCGCGGACGGCGCCCATCCGCAGCTGCCCTATCTGCGGGAGGCCGGGATAGCCGTCGAGGAGGCCGCACCCACCGCCGAGGAGGTCGTCGACGCGTGCGCCGGCGGCCGGACCGTGGTGGTCGTGGCGACCGGCGAGGGCGAGCCCGCGCTGACCGACGGTCTGGCGCGGCTGGCCGGCGGCGGCCGGGTCCGGATGCCGGACCTGGAGCTGCTGCCCGCCTCCTACGACCTGCCGGGCGCCCGCCTGCTCGACCTGGTGCAGGTCATGGACCGCATCCGCGCGGAGTGCCCCTGGTCGTCGCGGCAGACCCACGAGGGCCTGGCGAAGTACGGCATGGAGGAGGCGTACGAACTCGTCGAGGCGATCGAGCAGGGCGACCGCGAGGAGCTGCGGGAGGAACTGGGGGACGTGCTGCTCCAAGTCGTCTTCCACGCGCGGATCGCCGAGGAGCACCCGGACGAGCCGTTCTCCGTGGACGACGTGGCGGGCGGCATCGTCGCCAAGCTCATCCACCGGCATCCGCACGTGTTCGGTGAGGAGACGGCGCTGACGCCGGAGGACGTCAAGGCGCACTGGCTGCGGACCAAGGCGGAGGAGAAGCAGCGGGAGTCCGTCACGGACGGTGTTCCGCTGGGGCAGCCGGCGCTCGCCCTCGCCACGAAGCTGGCGGGGCGGGTCCGCGGTGCGGACCTCTCCGTTCCCCTTCCCTCGGGGGAGGGGATCGGGTACGAGTTGCTGGCGCTGGCGGCGCGGGCCGAGGCGGAGGGGGTGGACGCGGAGGCGGCGTTGCGGGCTGCCGCCCGGGTGTACCGGGACGCGATCCGCTCCGCGGAGAAGGGTGAGGGTGCCTGACTCCCGCCACGGGGGCTCCGCCCCCGAACCCCCTTCGCGCAGTTCCCCGCGCCCCTGAAGGCCACACGACCGCCGCCCCCTCAAGAGGCCCCGCAGCAACGCGCCCCCAAGGGGCGCGGGGAACTGCGCGACCAGCCCTCACGCACCCGCACGTGACCGACGGGCGTGAAGTCGGGCCCGTGAGGGCCTTGCAGGGGCGCGGGGAACTGCGCGACCAGCCCCCACCCACCCGCACGTGACCCGGAGGGCGACACCACCGGCCCGTTAGGGTCGCCCCATGCCTGACCAGTCACCCCCCTCACCCGCCCCCGAGCTGTTCAGCTGGGAGTTCGCCGCCAACCCCTACCCCGCCTACGCCTGGCTCCGCGAACACGCCCCCGTACACAGAACCAAGCTCCCCAGCGGCGTGGAGGCCTGGCTGGTCACGCGGTACGCCGACGCCCGCCAGACCCTCGCCGACAACCGCCTGTCGAAGAACCCCGCGCACCATGACGAACCCGCCCACGCCAAGGGCAAGACCGGCATCCCCGGCGAGCGGCAGGCCGACCTGATGACGCACCTGCTGAACATCGACCCGCCGGACCACACCCGCCTGCGCCGCCTGGTCAGCAAGGCGTTCACCCCCCGCCGGGTCGCGGAGTTCGCCCCCCGCGTGCAGGAGCTGACCGACGACCTCATCGACCGCTTCACCGCGAGCGGCGGCGGCACCGCCGACCTCATCCACGACTTCGCTTTCCCGCTCCCCATCTACGCCATCTGCGACCTGCTCGGCGTCCCACGCGAGGACCAGGACGACTTCCGGGACTGGGCGGGCATGATGATCCGTCACGGCGGCGGTCCGCGCGGCGGGGTCGCCCGGTCGGTGAAGAAGATGCGTGGCTACCTCGCCGAGCTGATCCACCGCAAGCGTGAGGCGCTGCCCGCCGAGCCCGCCCCCGGCGAGGACCTCATCTCCGGTCTGATCCGCGCCTCCGACCACGGTGAGCACCTCACCGAGAACGAGGCCGCGGCGATGGCGTTCATCCTGCTGTTCGCCGGTTTCGAGACGACCGTGAACCTCATCGGCAACGGCACCTACGCCCTGCTCACCCACCCCGAGGAGCGGGAGCGCCTGCAACGGGCGCTGGCCGCGGGGGACCGCGGGCTGCTGGAGACCGGCGTGGAGGAACTGCTGCGCTACGACGGGCCGGTGGAGCTGGCCACCTGGCGGTTCGCCACCGAGCCGGTCGTCATCGGCGGGCAGCGCGTCGGGACCGGCGACCCGGTCCTCGTCGTCCTGGCCGCGGCCGACCGGGACCCGGAGCGGTTCGACAGTCCGGACACGCTGGACCTGGCCCGGCGCGACAACCAGCACCTGGGGTACGGGCACGGCATCCACTACTGCCTGGGCGCCCCGCTCGCGCGACTGGAGGGCCAGACGGCGCTCGCCACCCTGCTGACCCGACTGCCGGACCTGAGGCTCGCGGCGGACCCGGCCGAACTGCGCTGGCGCGGCGGCCTCATCATGCGGGGACTGCGCACGCTTCCGGTGGAATTCTCCCCTCCGCCCACGGGACAGGGATGACCTCCCTGCCCGTGCCCGGAGGCCGAGGCGCGGAAACATGACACACCCTCAACTCTGTGATCTTCATGTGATCTGCACGGCATGAACTTGTGACAAGTGATCGTCTGCCTATACGTTCACCCATCAAGTACGGCGCGCCGTACGGATTCGACTCACCGCGCGCCGGTTCTTGTTGCCGAGTGAAAGGTCTCCGCATGCTCTCCGGGAACGGCCGACACCGTCGCCCTCGCCAGGCTCCGGCTCTGCTCGTCGCGGCCGGAGTGACCGGCTCCGCCATCGCGATCCCGCTCCTCGGGGCAGGGGCCGCCGGCGCGGCCGACGGTGACACCTGGGACCGGGTGGCCGAGTGCGAGAGCGGCGGCTCCTGGAGCCAGAACACCGGCAACGGGTACTACGGCGGCCTGCAGTTGACCCAGGACGACTGGGAGAACCACGGCGGACTGGAGTACGCGCCCAGCGCCGACCAGGCCAGCCGCGGCCAGCAGATAGCCGTGGCGGAGAGAATCCTCACCGAGCAGGGGGTCGGCAAGTGGCGTGCCTGCGGCCTGCTCACGGGTCTGAACCAGGACACGACGTCCCCGAACGTCGACACGGGCGTGGCGGGCGACGCGACCTCGGACACCTCCCGCGACACCGGATCCACCGACACGTCCGGTTCCACCGACAGGTCTGGTTCGCCGGAAACCCGCGATTCGTCCGCTTCTCCCTCTCCGTCGGCCACGTCCGGTGCCTCGGCCGAGGAGCGGGACGACGCGGACGGCAGGACGACTCCGCCCGTGTCCACCAACCCCGGCGCTGACGAGTCGGACAAGTCGGGGCAGACCAGCGGTTCTTCGGCCGTCACGGACGCCGAGAGTGACGGTTCGGGCCGTCACCGCGGCTCCACCGCCGAGGAGGGCGAGCGCACGGACGGTGCGACCGCGTCCACCGGCCGGCATGCCGCGCCCTCCGTCGAGGCCACTCCCGACGCGGGCGGCGACCGCTACACCGTCGAGAACGGGGACAGCCTGACGTCCATCGCCGACTCCCTTGCGCTCACCGGTGGATGGACCGCCCTCTACGCCGAGAACCAGCAGGTGATCGGGGAGGACCCGAACCTCATCCTGCCCGGTCAGCGGCTTCTGGTGAGCGACGGGACGGACGCGAACCGCTAGAAAGCGGACATCTGAAAAGCCCTCGGCAGAGCGCCAGTTGACGTCATGATTCGGGCTGAATGTCCGTAATAAAGACTGTGAGAGATAGGTCTCAGAAGCCCTGATCGTCTTTGAAATTCCGCGAAGCGCGTGCCTACGGTCGTGACCGCTCGCCACCGCGGGCCCCGGCTGCCGCCACGCCGAATCCTGTCAGTGGCAGCACGGGAACAGTCGTCGCGTCATGCGCCGTAGGCAGGAGCGGGGGACCCAGGTAAGTGCCGTGTCCGGGCAGTGATGCCGGAGACGGCTTGGGGTGAAGCCGCGTTCCGTGAGGAACGCGGCCGGGCAACTCAACCGGCCCGAACCCGACAGCTCACCTCGCAGGCGTCGGTGAGGGGATCCATCCATGCTGTTCTCCAGCAAGGGCAAGCACCGTCGTCCGTCCAAGGCCACCCGTGCCATCGCCATAGCCGGCGTGACCGGTGCCGCCGTCGCCGCCCCGCTGATGGCGGCCGGCAACGCCTCCGCCGCCACCGCGTCCGAGTGGGACGCCGTCGCCCAGTGCGAGTCCGGGGGCAACTGGTCCATCAACACCGGCAACGGTTACTACGGCGGTCTGCAGTTCTCCGCCTCCACCTGGGCCGCGTACGGCGGCACGCAGTACGCCGGCAGCGCCGACCAGGCCAGCAAGGCCCAGCAGATCGAGATCGCCGAGAAGGTCCTCGCGGGTCAGGGCAAGGGTGCCTGGCCGGTCTGCGGCACCGGCCTGTCCAACGCCTCCTACAACGGCTCCTCCGCCGAGGGCTCCTCGCAGGACTCGGGCTCCACCGAGTCCCGTGAGGGCGAGCAGAAGGCCTCCCGCTCCGCCGAGCGCCCCGCCGCGCCGAAGCAGGCGGAGAAGAAGGCCGAGAAGAAGACCGTCACCACCCCGACCGGCAAGAAGGTCGAGAAGGGTGACGGCGAGTACAAGGTCGTCAAGGGTGACACCCTCAGCTCCATCGCCGCGGAGCACGACGTCAAGGGCGGCTGGGCGAAGCTGTTCAAGCTGAACGCCGACATCGTCGACGACGCCGACCTCATCTACCCGGGCCAGCAGCTGCACCTGAAGTAAGGCGTAGCGGCAGGTCCCTCCCCGTCCCCACGGGCTCCCCGCCCCGGTGCGTTTCTTCCCCCGTACGCACCGGGGCGGGGTCATGTCCGGACGCATTACGGTCACGGTTTCCCGAACCGGCTTTGTTCCGTTCGGAAACAATTTACTCTCGGTTCTGTCCATGAGGCGGGCGGCGAGATGGCCGATCGCCCGGAGCCGGTTAGGCTCGGACTCGCAAGGCCCCCGTGGCCCTGCTCACCCGCGTCACATCCCAAGAAGGAGATGCTCGTGCCGTCCATCGACGTCGTCGTAGCCCGGGAAATCCTGGACTCCCGAGGCAACCCCACGGTCGAGGTCGAGGTCGGCCTCGACGACGGCAGCACGGGTCGTGCCGCCGTTCCGTCCGGCGCTTCCACCGGCGCCTTCGAGGCCATCGAACTCCGTGACGGCGATGCCGGCCGTTACCTGGGCAAGGGCGTCGAGAAGGCCGTACTGGCCGTCATCGAGCAGATCGGCCCGGAGCTCGTCGGCTACGACGCCACCGAGCAGCGTCTGATCGACCAGGCGATGTTCGACCTGGACGCCACCGACAACAAGGGCTCGCTCGGCGCCAACGCCATCCTCGGCGTCTCGCTCGCCGTCGCCCACGCCGCCTCCGAGGCCAGCGACCTGCCGCTGTTCCGCTACCTGGGCGGCCCGAACGCGCACCTGCTGCCGGTGCCGATGATGAACATCCTGAACGGCGGCTCGCACGCCGACTCCAACGTGGACATCCAGGAGTTCATGATCGCGCCGATCGGCGCGGAGTCCTTCTCCGAGGCGCTGCGCTGGGGCGCCGAGGTCTACCACACCCTGAAGAAGGTCCTGAAGGGCAAGGGCCTGGCCACCGGCCTCGGCGACGAGGGCGGCTTCGCCCCGAACCTCGGCTCCAACCGCGAGGCCCTCGACCTCATCCTCGAGGCGATCAAGGAAGCGGGCTACACCCCCGGCGAGCAGATCGCCCTGGCCCTCGACGTGGCCGCCTCCGAGTTCTACAAGGACGGCGTCTACACCTTCGAGGGCAAGGAGCGCACGGCCGCCGAGATGACCGAGTACTACGCGGAGCTCGTCGACGCGTACCCGCTCGTGTCCATCGAGGACCCGCTGTTCGAGGACGACTGGGAGGGCTGGAAGATCATCACCGACAAGCTCGGTGACAAGGTCCAGCTCGTCGGTGACGACCTGTTCGTCACCAACCCCGAGCGCCTGGCCCGCGGCATCGAGGAGGGCGCCGCCAACGCCCTGCTGGTGAAGGTGAACCAGATCGGTTCGCTCACCGAGACCCTGGACGCCGTCGAGCTGGCCCAGCGCAACGGTTTCAAGTGCATGATGTCCCACCGCTCCGGCGAGACCGAGGACGTCACCATCGCCGACCTGGCCGTCGCCACCAACTGCGGCCAGATCAAGACCGGTGCCCCGGCCCGCTCCGAGCGCGTCGCCAAGTACAACCAGCTGCTGCGCATCGAGGAGATCCTCGACGACGCCGCGGTGTACGCCGGCCGCAGCGCCTTCCCCCGGTTCCGCTCTGCGAACCAGTAGGCGCTGTAAGGGCTGACCTCACCCTCCGCAGGAGGCGTCGTACGTACGTCCCCGTACCCGGTCCCGTACCGTGTGCGGGGACGTACGCGCGTATGAGACCGAACGAGAGGCGGGCACATGGCGGTGAAGGACCGGGACCGTTTCTCCACCGCGACCAGGATCCGGCTGATCGGTGAGCAGACCGCGGCCCGGGTCTACCGCTCGCAGACCAAGCGGCAGGCCCGCCGCTCCCGGCTGACCGGCCGCGCGGCCCTGCTCGTCCTGGTGATCTGCTCCCTGGTCGTGGCCCTCGCCTACCCGATGCGGCAGTACGTCTCCCAGCGCGCGGAGATCGCCGACCAGCAGAAGGAGCAGGACGAGACCCGTCAGCGGGTCGAACGGCTGCGCGACCTGAAGGCCCGCTGGCAGGACGACGCCTACGCCGAGCAGGAGATCCGCAGGCGCCTGCACTACGTCATGCCGGGGGAGACCGGCTACATCGTCATCGACCCGGGCCCGGCCGAGATCTCGCGCGGCGACCTGGAGGCCGCCGACCGCCCCTGGTACGCCAACGTCTGGGACGGCGTCGACAAGGCCGACGCCGCCGACCAGTGACCCGACGGAACACCGCAGAAAGACACGTATGGACACCCCTCCGCCCACGACCCCGCGCAGCGAACCCACCGACGCGGACGTCGAGGCCTTCAAGCAGCAGCTCGGCCGGCCCCCGCGCGGGCTGCGCGCCATTGCGCACCGCTGTCCCTGCGGGCAGCCGGACGTCGTCGAGACCGCGCCGCGGCTGCCCGACGGCACGCCGTTCCCGACGCTGTACTACCTGACGTGCCCGCGGGCGAACTCCGCGATCGGCACGCTGGAGGCGAACGGCGTGATGAAGGAGATGACCGAGCGGCTGGGCACCGACCCGGAGCTCGCGGCCGCCTACCGGGCGGCGCACGAGGACTACATCCGCCGCCGCGACCAGATCGAGGAGCTGAAGAACTTCCCCAGTGCCGGCGGCATGCCGGACCGGGTGAAGTGCCTGCACGTCCTCGTCGCGCACTCGCTGGCCGCCGGACCGGGCGTCAACCCGCTCGGCGACGAGGCGCTGGCGATGCTGCCGGAGTGGTGGGCCAAGGGCCCCTGCGTGACGCGCGCGGCCGGGGAGGACGCCCAGTGACCCGGGTCGCCGCGATCGACTGCGGTACGAACTCCATCCGTCTGCTGGTCGCCGACGCCGACCCCGCGACGGGCGAACTCACCGACCTGGACCGGCGGATGACGATCGTGCGGCTCGGCCAGGGCGTCGACCGCACCGGCCGGCTGGCGCCGGAGGCGCTGGAGCGCACGTTCGCCGCCTGCCGCGAATACGCGGAGATCATCGAGAAGCACGGGGCCTCGGAGCACCTGCGCTTCGTCGCCACGTCGGCCTCCCGCGACGCCGAGAACCGCGACGACTTCGTGCGCGGGGTGGTGGACATCCTGGGCGTGGAGCCCGAGGTCATCACCGGCGACCAGGAGGCTGAGTTCTCCTTCACCGGCGCCACCAAGGAGCTGACCGGCCGGGACGACCTGCGCCGGCCGTTCCTGGTGGTGGACATCGGCGGCGGCTCCACCGAGTTCGTGGTCGGCGACGACCACGTGCGCGCCGCCCGCTCCGTGGACGTCGGCTGCGTCCGGATGACGGAACGGCACCTGGTGCGGGACGGGGCCGTGACGGACCCGCCCACCGAGGAGCAGATCGCGGCGATGCGGGCCGACATCGAGGCCGCCCTGGACCGGGCGGAGGAGGCGGTGCCGCTGTGCGAGGCCCGCACGCTGGTGGGCCTGGCGGGCTCGGTCACCACCGTCTCGGCGATCGCCCAGGACCTGCCGGAGTACGACTCGGCGGCCATCCACCACTCCCGCGTCTCCCGGGACCGGGTCCGGGAGATCACCGAGTGGCTGCTGCGCTCCACGCACGCCGAGCGCGCGGCGGTGCCGTCCATGCACCCGGGCCGGGTCGACGTGATCGGCGCGGGGGCCCTGGTGCTGCTGGCGATCATGGAGCGGACGGGCGCCGAGGAGGTCGTGGTCTCCGAGCACGACATCCTCGACGGGATCGCCTGGTCCGTGGCGTAGGTGGCGTGGTCCCGTCGTGGTCCGGGTCTCTTTTGCTACTGATCAGTAGCACTCCGCTGAGCAGTCGGGATAGCGTTTGAGCGGCGCTCCGGGGGGCTTGCGGGCCCCTCGGGGCGGACCTCTCCGGGGAAGTTCGTGAAGTTCTTCACAAGGAATTGGCCCCGGTAGGGCGAAGAAGCGGGTCCGATTGACCCGTTCGGGCACTCAACACCCCTTTGAACACGTTCAGAAGGGGTCGGAGGGGGGTCCGGGAGCACCGGCCGCACCGACCGGCCGGTAGGCCTCACAGCCCGCCCCGAACGGCAGAGAGGCAGCTCACGCGGCATTGACAACGTCCCGTCAAGGGGGCCGGTTCCCGATCGCCGTTGTGATCTCGATCAAGAGGCGCGGGATGGTAGCACAGGCCCTGTCCGAGCTTGTGAAGGGGCGCACGAGGTACCCCCCTCAGACGGGTGGATACTCGATGGCATGAGCACCACGGAGCGTCCCAGGATCCTCGTAGTAGGCGGTGGGTACGTAGGCCTGTACGCAGCTCGGCGCATCCAGAAGAAGATGCGTTACGGCGAGGCGACCGTCACCGTCGTCGACCCGCGGTCGTACATGACCTACCAGCCCTTCCTCCCCGAAGCCGCCGCCGGCAGCATCTCCCCGCGGCACGTCGTCGTCCCGTTGCGACGCGTGCTTCCCAAGGCGGAGGTCCTCACCGGCCGGGTCACGACCATCGACCAGGACCGCAAGGTCGCCACGATCGCCCCCCTGGTGGGCGAGGCGTACGAGCTGCCTTTCGACTACCTGGTGATCGCGCTCGGCGCGGTCTCCCGCACCTTCCCGATCCCCGGCCTCGCCGAGCAGGGCATCGGCATGAAGGGCGTCGAGGAGGCCATCGGCCTGCGCAACCACGTCCTCGAGCAGCTCGACAAGGCCGACTCCACCACGGACGAGGAGATCCGGCGCAAGGCGCTCACCTTCGTCTTCGTGGGCGGCGGCTTCGCCGGCGCGGAGACCATCGGTGAGGTCGAGGACATGGCCCGGGACGCGGCCAAGTACTACAAGACGGTGTCCCGCGAGGACATGCGCTTCATCCTGGTCGACGCCGCCGACAAGATCCTCCCCGAGGTCGGCCCCAAGCTCGGCGCGTACGGCAAGGAGCACCTCGAGAGCCGCGGCGTCGAGGTCTACCTGTCCACCTCCATGGACTCCTGCGTCGACGGCCACGTGGTGCTGAAGAACGGCCTCGAGGTCGACTCCAACACCATCGTGTGGACCGCGGGCGTCAAGCCGAACCCGGCGCTGTCCCGCTTCGGCCTGCCGCTCGGTCCGCGCGGCCACGTCGACACCGCGCCGACCCTCCAGGTCAAGGGCACCGACTACATCTGGGCCGCGGGCGACAACGCCCAGGTGCCGGACCTCGTCGGCCGCAAGGCCGGCAACGAGAACGCCTGGTGCCCGCCGAACGCCCAGCACGCGCTGCGCCAGGCCAAGGTGCTCGGCGACAACGTGATCTCCGGCATGCGGGGTTTCCCGCAGAAGGAGTACAGCCACGCCAACAAGGGCGCGGTGGCGGGTCTCGGCGTCCACAAGGGCGTCGCGATGATCGTCATGGGCAAGATGAAGATCAAGCTCAAGGGCCGGCTCGCCTGGTACATGCACCGTGGCTACCACGGCATGGCGATGCCCACCTGGAACCGCAAGATCCGCATCTTCGCCGACTGGACCCTCGGCATGTTCCTCAAGCGTGAGGTCGTGTCCCTGGGCGCGATCGAGTCCCCGCGCGAGGAGTTCTACGAGGCCGCCAAGCCCGCGCCGGCGCCGGCCGCCGCGCAGGAGCCGAAGAGGAAGACCGAGGCCAAGGCCTCCTGACCCCGGTCACCCCGTAGGGGCCGCCCGCCATCCGTGGTGCGGGCGGCCCCTTCGCCGTTCCCGGGGGTGCCTCCCAGCGGGTTGCGTTTCCGTGTTTTGCCCGAAGATGACGCGCGCCGGGGACTGTCACGGCCGCGCCCAGGTGTTTACGTGGTGACGACATTCCGGGATCCGGTCACGGAGGTGTACCCCATGGCAGACGCCGCCCCGCGGCTGAAAGGCATCCTCGAGCAGTTGCTCGGCGCACCCCTCCCCGTGCGCATCCGCACCTGGGACGGCTCGCAGGCCGGCCCGCCGGACAGCCCCGTCCTGGTCGTGCGCAACCGCCGGGCCCTGCGCCACCTGCTGTTCAAGCCCGGCGAACTGGGCCTGGCCCGCGCCTGGGTGGCCGGTGACCTCACCGTCGAGGGCGACCTCTACACCGTCCTCGACGCGCTGGCCGGTCTCATCTGGGAGCGCGGCGAGGACGCCCGCACCCTCGCCCAGTCGCTGCGCGACCCGGACTTCCGCTCCGCCGTACGCCGGCTGTTCGCGATGGCCGGCCCGCCGCTGCCGCCCGCCCCGCCCCGCGAGGAGGTCCGCAGGCCCCGCCGCGGACTGCACACCAAGCGCAGCGACAAGCGCGCCATCAGCCACCACTACGACGTCGGCAACGACTTCTACGAGATCGTCCTCGGCCCGTCCATGGTGTACTCCTGCGCGTACTGGCCCGCCCCGCCGCCGGCGGGCACCCTCGAACAGGCCCAGCACGACAAGCTCGAACTGGTCGCCCGCAAGCTCGCCCTGCGGCCCGGGCAGCGGCTGCTGGACGTCGGCTGCGGCTGGGGCTCCATGGCGATCCACGCGGCCCGCGAGCACGGGGTGAGCGTCGTCGGCATCACCCTCTCCCAGGAGCAGGCGGCGTACGCCCGCAAGCGCATCGCCGAGGAGGGGCTGACCGACCGCATCGAGATCCGCGTCCAGGACTACCGGGACGTCACGGACGGCCCCTTCGACGCCGTCTCCTCCATCGGCATGGCCGAGCACGTCGGCTCCGAGCGCTACCTGGAGTACGCGACCCTGCTGCACCGGCTGCTGAAGCCGGGCGGGCGGCTGCTCAACCACCAGATCGCGCGCCGCCCGCATCGCGACGAATCGGCGTACCAGGTGGACGAGTTCATCGACGCCTACGTCTTCCCGGACGGCGAGCTCGCCCCGCTCGGCAGCACCGTCTCCCTGCTGGAGCGCGCCGGGTTCGAGGTGCGTGACGTGGAGTCGATCCGCGAGCACTACGCCCTCACCCTGCGCCGCTGGGTGGCGAACCTGGAGGCCGAGTGGTCCCGCGCGGCCGGCCTCGCCGGGCCGGCGCGCGCCCGCGTCTGGCAGCTCTACATGGCCGCCTCCGCGCTCGCCTTCGAGCGCAACCGCATCGGCGTCAACCAGGTCGTCGCCGTGCGCACGCCCGAGTCGGGGGCGTCCGGGCTGCCGCTGCGGGCCCGGGTGTGGGGCGCTCCCGGCCCGGCCTGATCCGCACCACGACGCGAAGGGCCGGGCTCCCCGTACGGGAGGCCCGGCCCTCGGTGTGCCGCGTCGTGACGAGGTCACTCCGTCTTGATCGCGCTCAGCATGTTCAGCCGGGCGGCGTTGCGGGCCGGCCACAGGGCGGCGAGGACGCCCACCAGGCCGGCCAGCACCACGAAGATCCCGATCCGGTCCCAGGGCAGGACCAGCGCGTACCCCGGGATCTCGTCGGCGACGGTCTCGCCGATCGCCCAGCCGAGGAACGTGCCGAGGCCGATGCCGACCACCGCGCCGAACACCGAGATGACGACGGCCTCCAGCCGGACCATCCGCTTCACCCGGCGCCGGTCCAGACCGATCGCGCGCAGCATGCCGATCTCCTGCTGCCGTTCGAAGACGGACATCGCGAGGGTGTTGACGACGCCCAGCACCGCGATGATCAGAGCCATCGCCAGCAGGCCGTACATCACGTTCAGCAAGGTGTTGATGGCGCCGCCGAACTCGTCGCGGATGTCCTGCCGGTCCATCACGGTGATCGCGGGGTTGTCACCGAGCGCGTCGATGAGGACCTTCTCGTTCGCCGCGGACTGGCCGCCGTCGACCTTCACGAAGATCTGCGGGATGTACGGCTTCGCCTCGTGCCCGCTCACCACGGCGGTGTCGATGAGGACGGGGGAGAGGAACTCGCTGTCCTTGTAGACGGCGCCGACCGTCAGCGTCGCCTTCTTCTCGTCGGCGAAGGTGAAGGGGATGCGGTCGCCGGGCTTCCAGCCCTTGCTCCTCGCCGTGGTCTCGGCGACCGCGATCTGCCCCTCGGCGAGCGTGCCGGCGTCGCCGCTGACGACGTCGACGTTCAGGACCTCCTGGATGTCGCCCGGGGTGACCGCGGAGGCGGAGACGTAGTCGCCGTCGGCCTGGAGGTAGGCGTCCTGCTGCGGGGAGACCGCCGAGACGCCCTCGGCCTTCTCCAGCGCGGTCAGCGCGGACCGGTCGAGGTCGCCTCCGTTGGCCATCGAGACCATGTAGTCGGCCTTGATGTTGTCCGTGGTCATCTTGTCGATGGCGGTGCCGACCGTGACGCCGAGCACCGACAGGCCGGTCACCAGCGTCAGCCCGATCGCCAGCGCCGAGGCGGTGGCGCCGGTGCGGCGCGGGTTGCGGACCGCGTTCTGGCCGGCCAGCTTGCCGGCCACGCCGAAGGGTCCGACGAGCAGCGGACGGACGAGTGCGATCACGGGCCGGGACAGCAGCGGGATGAGGATGATCACGCCGATCAGAGCGAGGAACGCCCCCGCGCCGATGTACATCCGGCCGTCGTCGCCGCCGGTCGAGGCGCCTGCCACGATCCCCGCCGCGCCGAGGGCGGTGACGGCCCCACCGATGGAGTTGCGCAGCACCAGCGACTTGGTGGTGGCCACCGCGTGGACGCTGTTCATCGCCGCCACCGGCGGGATCTTCGCGGCCCTGCGGCCGGGCAGCCAGGCGGCGAACACCGTGATCAGCACGCCGACCGCGAACGCTGAGATCACCGGAGTGGCGGACAGGACCAGCGGGCCGTCAGGCATCTTCATGTCGAACGCCGCCATGCCGGAGCGCAGTCCGACGGCCAGACCGACGCCGAGGACGAAGCCGACGGCCGAGGCCACCAGGCCCACCACCGCGGCCTCGGCGAGCACCGAACGGGTGATCTGCCTGCGGGACGCGCCGACCGCGCGCATCAGGGCGACCTCCTTGGTGCGCTGGGCGACCAGCATCGTGAACGTGTTGGAGATCAGGAAGACGCCCACGAAGAGCGCGATGCCCGCGAAGCCGAGCAGGACCTGCTTGAGGTTGCCCATGCCCTGTTCGATCTGGTCGGCCTGCTCGTCCGCGAGCGCCGTGCCGGTCTGCGCCTCCGCCGTGTCCGGCAGCAGCGGCTGGACCGCGGCGAGGATCTCGGCGTCGTCCGTGCCGGGAGCCGCGACGACGGTGACGTCCTCGAAGTAGCCCGGCTTCAGGTACTGCTTCTGGGCGACGGCGGTGTCGAAGAGGACGAGGCTGCCGCCGGCGTTGACGGCGCCGTCCTCGGTGGTGAACACACCGCTGAGGGTGTACTCCTTCACCGGGCCGTTGGTGGCGACGCGCACCCGGTCGCCGACCTCGTACTCGCCCTTGGCCGCGGACTCCTCGTCCAACGCGATCTGGCCGTCCTTCACCGGGCCGGAGCCGTCGGTGAACGTGTACGCGGGGTCCTTGCCGTCCTCGCCGGGCGCGAAGTTCGAGCCCTTGTTGGACCATCCGACGCCGATCAGCTTCCCGTCGGGGCCGGCGACCCCGGCGAAGCCCTCGACGCGGCCGTACACCCCGGCGACGCCGTCCACTGCGGAGATCCGGTCGAGGTCCTTGCCGGACAGGCCGGGGGCCTCCTCGGGGTTGTCCGGGTCGGCGTACGAGGTGACGGCGACGGCGACGTCGTCGTAGCTCTTCGCCGACTGGTTGCGGAAGGCGTTGGAAAGGGTGTCCGCGAAGACCAGGGTGCCCGACACGAACGCCACGCCCAGCATCACGGCGAGCACGGTCATCAACAGCCTGGCCTTGTGCGCGAAGACGTTGCGCAAGGCGGTACGGAACATGGGTCTTCTCTGTCCAGACGGTACGAGGGAGGGGCGGGCGGGCGGCGGGCCCGGGGTCAGCTGGTGCGGCCCTTGGCGTCGAAACGCTTCATCCGGTCGAGCACCGAGTCGGCCGTCGGGCCGTACAGCTCGTCGACGATGCGGCCGTCGGCGAGGAAGACCACCCGGTCCGCGTAGGCGGCGGCGACCGGGTCGTGGGTCACCATGACCACCGTCTGGCCCAGTTCGCGCACGGAGTTGCGCAGGAAGCCGAGCACCTCGGCGCCGGAGCGCGAGTCGAGGTTGCCGGTCGGCTCGTCGCCGAAGACGATGTCGGGCCGGGACGCCAGCGCGCGGGCCACCGCGACCCGCTGCTGCTGGCCGCCGGAGAGCTGGGCGGGCCGGTGGCTCAGCCGGTCGGACAGGCCGACCATGCGGATCACGGTGTCCAGCCACTCCTTGTCGGGCTTGCGGCCCGCGATGTCCATGGGAAGCGTGATGTTCTCCAGGGCGTTGAGCGTCGGCAGCAGGTTGAACGCCTGGAAGATGAAGCCGATCTTGTCCCGGCGCAGCCGGGTGAGCTGCTTGTCCTTCAGCGCGCCCAGCTCGGTGTCGCCGATGCGCACGGAGCCGGAGGAGAAGGTGTCGAGCCCGGCGACGCAGTGCATCAGCGTGGACTTGCCGGAGCCCGAGGGGCCCATGATCGCGGTGAACTCGGCCTGCCGGAAGTCGACGGAGACCCGGTCCAGGGCGACCACCCGGGTCTCACCCTGACCGTAGATCTTCGACAGCTCCGTGGCGCGCGCGGCCACAGCGGTGGTCCGGTCGGCGAGGGGGGCGGTGGTCACGGATGGGCTCCTGTCGGGACGACGTGTTCTCGGGGACGTGATCCATCGTTCCGTGGCTTTGCCGCCGTGTAGTCACCCGCTGCTCCGGTTCCGGGGGGCGACTCGGGAAGGACCGCCGGGCGCGGGGTCATACCTGGGGATGACGGACGGCCCCGACAGGGGAACGGGTGGGGCGCCCTTGTTCGGACGGTGAAATTCCGTCATTTCGCGTGCGGGGCGGAGCGTGACACGCAAGGCTGTGAGGCATGTGCTGACGGTGCGTTCGCCGGTCTGATGCACCCTCAGGCGCCAATAAAATAAGACAAGATCGGTCCCTCCCGCCGGTGCCGGGGGGAGGGTCACCGATAGGCTCGGAACCGCGAAGCGGGGCCCAGGGCCTGCCCGGATGGTGGAATGCAGACACGGCGAGCTTAAACCTCGCTGCCCCTGAGCGGGCGTGCCGGTTCAAGTCCGGCTCCGGGCACCACTACGCCTCCCTCCCTCTGATCGAAGCTCGCCCGCCGCGACCCCGCGTGCGACCGTTGACACCCGGGTGTGTGCGCCCGGAAACTCGCGTCCGGCCGCGGGCGAAGGGGGACGACCGATGCGTACCACCGTGGGGATCGTCGGGGCCGGTCCTGCCGGTCTGCTGCTCGCCCGGCTGCTGCGCCTCGCGGGGATCGACTGCGTCGTCCTGGAGTGCCGCGACCGCGCCTACGTGGAACGGCGGCAGCGGGCCGGGGTGCTGGAGCAGGGCACGGCGGACGTGCTGCGCGCGGCCGGCGCCGGGGAGCGGCTGGACCGCGAGGGCCTGCGGCACGACGGCATCGAGCTGCGCTTCGGCCGGCGCCGCCACCGCGTCGACTTCCCGGGCCTCACCGGCGGCCGGTCCGTCATGGTGTACGCGCAGACCGAGGTCTGCAAGGACCTCATCGCCCTCGCCCTGGCCGACGGCAGTCCGCCGCTCTTCGGCAGTGAGGTGCTGGCCGTGGAGGACGTGGACACCGACGCCCCGCGGATCCGCTTCCGCCGCGACGGCCGCGAGGAGGTGCTGGAGTGCGACTGGGTGGCCGGCTGCGACGGCTTCCACGGGATGTGCCGGGCCACCGTCCCCGCCGCCGTCTCCCGCGTCTTCGAGCGCGCCTACCCGTACGCCTGGCTGGGCGTCCTCGCCGACGTCCCGCCCTCCCACGACGAGCTGGTCTACGCCCGCCACGACCGCGGCTTCGCCCTGCTGTCCATGCGCTCCCCTTCCGTCTCCCGCCTCTACCTCCAGGTGCCGGAGGGCACGAGACCGCAGGAGTGGACGGACGAGGAGATCTGGGCCGAGCTGTCCCGCCGCCTGGAGACCGACGACGGCTGGACCCTGCGGCGTGGCCCCGTCACCCAGAAGTCGGTGACCCCCATGCGCTCCTACGTCCACGAGCCCATGCGGTACGGCCGGCTCCTCCTCGCCGGGGACGCCGCCCACATCGTGCCGCCCACCGGCGCCAAGGGCCTCAACCTCGCCGTCGGGGACGTGCTGGTCCTCGCCCGCGCCCTGGAACACGAACGGCGCACCGGCTCCCCCGAGCTGCTGGACGCCTACTCCGCGACCTGCCTGCGCCGCGTCTGGCAGGCCGAGCGGTTCTCCCACGACATGACCGCGCTGCTGCACCGCGACCCCGGCGCCACCGCCTTCGACGACCGGCTCCAGCTCGCCCGTCTGGACCGCGTCGCCACCAACCGGACCGCCGCCGCCGACCTCGCCGAGGGCTACACGGGATTCCCCCTGGGGTGATCACTGTCTCCGCCAGGTTCCGGGCAGGTACCGGCTCGGTACCGGTCCACCGCTCGCGGTGAGGGGAATCACGAAGCCGCGTAGCGTGTTGCGCAGCACAACGAGGGAAAGATCCTCCCCAAGCATTAGGGTCATTCCTTTGCCTACCTATTACTCTTGAGCCAAGGCCGCATCGAGTGGCCATGGAGGAGTGAAATGAGGAGCAGTAACCCGGTCTTCTCGCGACGGGGGTTCGGCCGCGACAACGGCTACGCGGGCTTCAACACCGCGCCGCAGGCCGGGGGCCCCGCCGTCGCCACGCAGGCCAACCCGTACGCCCAGCCGACGGGCAACCCGTACGCGCAGAACCCGTACGCCCAGCAGCAGTACGGCGCGCCGCCGCAGGCTCCGGCCACCGCCGGCCGCATGACCATCGACGACGTCGTGCTGCGCACGGCGAGCACGCTCGGCGTGCTCGTCGTCACGGCCGCGCTCGCCTGGGCCCTGCTGCCGGTCGACGACGCCAACATCAGCCGGTCCTACGGCATCGGCATCGGCGCCGCGCTGATCGGCATGGTCCTGGCGCTCGTGCAGTCCTTCAAGCGCAAGGCCTCGCCCGCGCTGATCCTGACGTACGCCGCGTTCGAGGGTGTGTTCCTCGGCGTCATCTCCAACATCGTCGACAACCGCATCGCCGACGGCGCGGCCATGCAGGCCGTGATCGGCACCATGGCGGTGTTCGCCGGTGTGCTGGTGGCCTACAAGGCCGGCTGGATCCGCGTCAACCGCCGCTTCTACGGCTTCGTGATGGCGGCCGCGCTCGGCTTCATCCTGCTGATGGCCGTGAACCTGCTGTTCGCGGTGTTCGGCGGCGGTGACGGCCTAGGCTTCCGCAGCGGCCCGCTCGGCATCGTGTTCGGTGTCATCGGCATCCTGCTGGGTGCCTGCTTCCTCGCCCTGGACTTCAAGCAGGTCGAGGACGGCATCGCCTACGGCGCCCCGCGTGAGGAGGCCTGGCTCGCGGCCTTCGGTCTCACCCTGACCCTGGTGTGGATCTACCTCGAGTTCCTGCGGCTCATCTCGATCCTCAACAGCGACTGACGCCCAGGCGTCGACCGCACGCATGACGAAGGGCCCCGGTGCGCACCGGGGCCCTTCGTCATGCCGTCACGGCCCGGACACCGGTCAGAGCAGCCGGCGGGCGGCCCTCCTGAGGTCGTACTCGTGCACGATCGCCTTGGCGTGGCCGTACGCCAGGTCGTACTCGTGCCTCAGCCAGCTGACCTTCTCATCGAACCGGACGAGCGCCGGACCTTCTTCGACGGTGCGCAGCCAGTCGGAGATCTCACGACCGGTGCAGTGCGGGATGCGGGCGAGCATGTTGCGGTGGGTCTCTGCGGAGAAGACTTGGGACATCGGCGCCTCCGGACGCTGGGATACAAGCCGGTCCTTCAGGTCACCGTGCCCGAGCGCCCGCCTGTTGGCAACAGTCCCGCCGCGCCGCGTACGCTCGCCGCGTGGTTGATACGACACGCTTCACCCGGGCCGTGGATCAGTTCGCCGACCGTCTGCGGGCCGCGCCGCAGAGCCGGCTCCAGCGGGGCGCGGCAGCCGAGGCGCTCGCGCTGGCCAGGGAGTTGGCGCGGCGCACCCAGCTCGTGGAGGAGCCCGGCACCGCACCGCGCGAGATGCCCGACGCCGGGATGTTCGCCGCCGCCGACCAGATCACCGTCGCCGGACACGATTACGCCCTCGTGCTGAAGGACGAGGACGAGGTGGCGGAGGCGGCCGAGCTCGTGGAGGAGGCCCGCGAGCGCGCCGGGGTGTAGCGGGCGGGCCCGCGGACTACAGGGACGCGATGACGCGGTCCGCGAGGATGTAGACGTTGTCCTCGCCGCAGGCGAACGTGAGGGTGTACGCGCCGGAGATGCCGGAGCCGCCCAGCAGGAACGGGGTCTCGCCCGCCCGCAGGGCCTCGGCCAGGCGCTCCGCGGTCTCGCGGTGACCCGGCGTCATGCAGAGCGTGGTGCCGTCGGCGAAGACGTACACGTCCAGGGTGCCCAGCGGGCCCGGGCGGACGTCGGACAGCTCGGTGCGCGCGTCGGCCAGCTCCTCCAGCACGGCCACGGTGCGCTCGTAGTCGCCCACCACCGGCGAGGGGTGGGGCACGAAGTCCGGGTGCGAGGGGTGGCGGCGGCGGGCCGCGGCCAGCTCGGGGGAGTCGCCGCCGTGCTCCTCGGGGTCGGCACCGGGCTCGGCGACCGGCTCCAGACCGGCGAAGTCGGCCTGCCGGGGCAGGAACAGCTCACTGTCCGCCAGGCCCAGCAGGGACGGCGCGTCGGAGGCGTCAAGGGTCTCCTGCGCGGCCCAGAAGGCCCGCGCCTCGGCCAGCTCGCGCTCCCGCTCCTCGGCGAGCGCCTCCGCGACCGCGGCGCGTATCTCGTCGGTGCCGGCCGAGCGGGCGGGCGGAACCTGCGCACGGCTCCCCGCCTGGCTCCTGGCCAGCTCGGTGTGCAGTGCCGCGACCTGTCGGCGCAGCACCAGAACGCTGCGCAGGACGGCGACGCCCACGGCGCCGGTGGCGGCCGTGGTGATCAGCAGGGCGATCGGCATGGCGCTCACTGACGTACTCCCGGTTCACAGTCGACCCCCGACTTCCTACATCAGCTTGAAGGGTGGACTAACCATCTGTCAGTGCGTAACGTCACGAAACGGACAGCGAGTCGAGTTCGTAACCGGTAGGTGAACGACCATGACCTGCGCGGATGACCCGGACAAGAGGCGTAGGTCACATCCTGGGGGAATTTGGATCACAAAACGGCCCGGCCCCCGGGAAATCGGGGTGCCGGGCCGAAGTCTCACGCACCGTGCCGCTACGGCTACCGAGCGGCCGCGGCGGTCAGCTCAGACGCTCGATGACCATCGCCATGCCCTGCCCGCCGCCGACGCACATGGTCTCCAGACCGAACTGCTTGTCGTGGAACTGCAGGGAGTTGATGAGCGTGCCGGTGATGCGGGCGCCGGTCATGCCGAAGGGGTGGCCGACGGCGATGGCGCCGCCGTTCACGTTCAGCTTCTCCAGCGGGATGCCCAGGTCCTGGTAGGACGGGATCACCTGGGCGGCGAACGCCTCGTTGATCTCGAACAGGTCGATGTCGTCGACGGTCAGACCGGCCCGCCCCAGGGCCTGCTTGCTCGCCTCGACCGGGCCGAGGCCCATGATCTCGGGGGAGAGGCCGGAGACGCCGGTGGACACGATCCGGGCCAGCGGGGTCAGACCCAGCTCGCGGGCCTTGGTGTCGCTCATGATGACGAGCGCGGCGGCGCCGTCGTTGAGCGGGCAGCAGTTGCCGGCGGTGACCAGGCCGTCGGGGCGGAAGACGGGCTTGAGGCCGGACACGCCCTCCAGGGTCACGCCGGCGCGCGGGCCGTCGTCCTTGGAGACCACCGTGCCGTCGGGCAGCGTCACCGGGGTGATCTCACGCTCCCAGAAGCCGTTCTTGATGGCTTCCTCGGCGAGGTTCTGCGAGCGGACGCCGAACTCGTCCATCTCCTGGCGGGTGACGCCCTTCCAGCGGGCGAGGTTCTCCGCGGTCTGGCCCATCGCGATGTACGGGTCGGGGACCAGGCCGTCCTCGCGCGGGTCGTGCCAGGTGGAGCCCTCGGTCCCGGCGACGGCGGCGGTGCGGGCCTCGGCCTCGGCGAAGAGCGGGTTGCGGGTGTCCGGCAGGCTGTCGGAGTTGCCCTTGGCGAAGCGGGAGACCGTCTCGACACCGGCCGAGATGAAAACGTCACCCTCGCCCGCCTTGATCGCGTGCAGCGCCATCCGGGAGGTCTGCAGCGAGGAGGAGCAGTAGCGGGTGATCGTGCAGCCGGGGAGGTGGTCCATGCCCATCTGCACGGCGACGACCCGGCCGAGGTTGTTGCCCTGCTCGCCGCCGGGGAGGCCGCAGCCGAGCATCAGGTCGTCGATGTCCTTCGGGTCCAGCTCGGGGACCTTGGCGAGGGCGGCCTGGATGATCGTGGCGGTCAGGTCGTCGGGGCGCACGTCCTTGAGCGAGCCCTTGAAGGCGCGGCCGATGGGGGAGCGGGCGGCGGAAACGATCACGGCTTCGGGCATCACGGCTCCAGAGTGAAAGATGCGGCGGCGTAGCGCTCGGTGCTCGGGCGCGGTCGGGCATACCGGTGGGTTGGTGCGGCGCCTGTTGGGAAGTTACCCGGCCGTATGGGTGGGGTCACGCGTGTCGCGGTGTGACATGGACCGCAACTTTCTAAGCGCTTGCTTTGTTTCGGCCCGGGTGCGGGTCGTCCCGCCCTTGCCGACGTCGCCCTCCCGGAGCGGACTGACGGCGGGGCGTGTTCGCCTTGCCCGGCGTCGGGGTTTCGTGTGCGCGCGTCTTTGTCCGGGCCGCCCGCGCCCACCCGTGCCGCCCCAGGCGGCACGCATGCCCGCAGGGGGTGCCGGCTCGCTCCGGCCTGTTCCCGCGAGGCGGCCGGGGCACAGGCGTTCGTTCTCTCCCGCGCGGCGGCAGGATCGTGCCCGCGCACGGCGAGGGCGGGCCTGTCCTGACCTGTCGCGGGCCGGCGTCCGCGGGCTACGGGGACGGCTGGGCCGACGGCTGCGGCTCGGTCTCCGGGACCCGCCGGCGGCGGCGCCGCTTGAGGAGGGCCCAGGCTCCCCGCGGACCCGTGGGCATCGCCGCGGCGACCTCCGTCCCCGCTTCCGAGGCCGCCTCCGCCGCGGCCCGCGCCACCGGCAGGAAACCCTCGCGGCGCGCGGCGTCCGGTCGCTCCTCGCCGGCCGGCCACAGGCCGAGCGCCGCGCACACCGTCGGCAGCACCGCCATCGCCGCCGTGGCGTACCCCTCCGCGGACGGGTGGTAGCTGTCGGGACCGAACAGCTCGCGCGGATTCTCCGCGAACTCCGGGCCCAGCAGGTCGCCCAGTGACACCGTGCGCCCGCCCTGCTCGACCGCCCCGATCGTCTGCGCTGCCGCGAGCTGCCGCGAGGCCCGGCGGGCCATCCAGCGCAGCGGCTGCCACACCGGTTCGATGGTGCCGAGATCCGGGCACGTGCCGACCACCACCTCCGCGCCGGCCGTCCGCAGCCGGCGCACCGCCGAGGCGAGGTGACGCACGGAACGGGTGGGTGGCATGCGGTGGGTGACGTCGTTGGCGCCGACCATGATCACGCAGATGTCGGGCACCCGGGACGGGTCCGCCAGTGCCCGGCTCACCTGCCGGTCCAGGTCGTCCGAGCGGGCCCCGGGCACCGCCACCGTGCTCAGCCCCACCGGACGCTCCGCGATCGCCGCGACCCCCGAGGCGATCAGCGCGCCCGGCGTCTGCCCGGCCCGGTGCACGCCCTGCCCGGCGGCCGTGGAGTCGCCCAGCATCGTCAGCCGCAGCGCCGGTTCGCCCGGCACGGTGTAGGAGGCGCCGTACAGTCCGTCCGCGTGGGGCACGTGGGGGCTCGTGCCGTTGCCCACCCGGCGCCGGGCCAGCTGTGCCTCAGCCAGCAGCAGCCCCACGGCGGCCGCACCGGCCAGACCGATCCCCCCACCGCCGTACGCCGCACCGGCCGCGATCCGCCGGGCCACCCGCGCCCTCGACATGCCCGTCATGCCCGCCGCCACCTCCTCGTAGCCGTACACCCAGGTCTTGCCCCGTACGGACGGTGCTCCAATCCCGACAGTCAGTGAACGACCCGGCCGGGTCCGGTCCCGGGGAGGGCCTAGGCTGGCATCACCACCACGACCACCCCTTTTGCAGCATCCGGAGACAACGGTGCAATTCCACGACTCGATGATCAGCCTCGTCGGCAACACCCCGCTGGTGCGGCTCAACAGCGTGACCAAGGGCATCAGGGCCACCGTCCTGGCCAAGGTGGAGTACTTCAACCCGGGCGGTTCCGTGAAGGACCGCATCGCCCTGCGCATGATCGAGGCCGCGGAGCAGAGCGGGGAGCTGAAGCCGGGCGGCACCATCGTCGAGCCGACCAGCGGCAACACCGGCGTCGGGCTCGCCATCGTGGCGCAGCAGAAGGGCTACAAGTGCATCTTCGTGTGCCCGGACAAGGTGTCCACCGACAAGATCAACGTGCTGCGGGCGTACGGCGCCGAGGTCGTCGTCTGCCCGACCGCCGTGGACCCCGAGCACCCCGACTCCTACTACAACGTCTCCGACCGGCTGGTCCGTGAGACGCCGGGTGCCTGGAAGCCGGACCAGTACTCCAACCCCAACAACCCTCTCTCGCACTACCACTCCACGGGCCCCGAGCTGTGGGAGCAGACCGAGGGGAAGATCACGCACTTCGTGGCGGGCGTCGGCACCGGCGGCACCATCTCCGGCACCGGCCGCTACCTCAAGGAGGCCAGCGAGGGCCGCGTCAAGGTGATCGGCGCCGACCCCGAGGGCTCGGTCTACTCCGGCGGCTCCGGCCGTCCGTACCTGGTGGAGGGCGTCGGCGAGGACTTCTGGCCGACCGCCTACGACCGACACGTGGCGGACGAGATCGTCCCCGTGTCCGACAAGGACTCCTTCCAGATGACCCGCCGGCTCGCCAAGGAGGAGGGCCTGCTGGTCGGCGGCTCCTGCGGCATGGCGGTCGTGGCGGCGCTGGAGGTGGCCTCGCGGCTCGGCGAGGACGACGTCGTCGTCGTCCTGCTGCCGGACAGCGGCCGCGGCTACCTCAGCAAGATCTTCAACGACGAGTGGATGGCCGACTACGGCTTCCTGGAGGACTCCGGCCCCAGCGCCCGCGTCGCCGACGTCCTGGAGGACAAGGAGGGCGGCCACATCCCCTCCCTGGTCCACATGCACCCGGACGAGACCGTCGGCCAGGCCATCGAGGTGCTGCGCGAGTACGGCGTCTCGCAGATGCCCGTGGTCAAGCCGGGCGCCGGCCACCCGGACGTGATGGCCGCCGAGGTCGTCGGCTCCGTCGTCGAGCGGGAACTGCTGGACCACCTGTTCAGCAAGAGCGCCTCGCTCGACGACCCGCTGGAGAAGCACATGAGCGCGCCGCTGCCGCAGGTCGGCTCCGGTGAGCCGGTCGCGGACCTGATGGCCGTGCTGGGCAAGGCGGACGCGGCGATCGTGCTGGTCGAGGGCAAGCCGACCGGGGTGGTCAGCCGTCAGGACCTGCTGTCCTTCCTCGCCAGGAACGGCGCCTGAGGGAGCCGTCCGCGGCGGCGTGGGTGGCTGGTCGCGCAGTTCCCCGCGCCCCTGAGGGTGCTGCGGTGATCGCGCCCCGAAGGGACGCGGGGAACCGCGTGCGCAACCCCCGACGGCCCGCACCCGGGCCCCAGGGGCGCGGTCGGTCCCCGCGCGGGTGTGGCCGGCGGGCCCTTCGCGGAAGTGGTACGAGCACGTCACGCCCGCGCAGCACTCGCTTAACACAGCTCGGGCACATTGGTGGATGTCGGCGGGACGGGAGCGGCTCCCCGTTCCGGCCGACGGCCACAAGGCGTCGAAGGACCTCCGGAGCGGCTCCCGGACCTCCATGGACGCCTGTGACGCGCACCGCGCCCAGCGCGCGGAGCGTCTTCGCGGGGACCGCCGTCGTCCCGCCCCCCGGCAACGGGGGTGCGGCGGTCCCCGCGCCAAGCGTTTTCCGGTGTGAAGCCCGGCTTCCCATGTGAATCGGTTGCCAGTGTGGAGCCCGGCTTCCCGTGTGAAGCCCGACGGCCGCCTCACGCGGCCGCCGGGCCTCGTACGGCTCAGTCCTCCCAGGCGTCGTCGCCGCGCGCCGAGCGGCGGCGGCCGAACAGGGAGGGGTTGGTGCGGGCGGCCTGGACGACGTTCACGCCGACGATCCCCGCCCAGGCCACCAGCAGACCGGGCAGATCGGCCACGCCCCCGCCGATCGCGGACAGCGGCACCGCCAGCACCAGCGACACGATGCCGAAGCCGAACCGCTCGCCCCAGGAGTCCGTCACCTGCGGCGAGCGCGCGTCCCGGGCGGTCGTCATCTGCTGCTCGGCCAGCTGCCGGCGCACCCGGCGCTCCACCGCGCCGTCGATGCGCTGGTCGACCTTCTCCAGGAACGAGTCCACCAGGGCGGACTCGTAGTCCTCGCCCAGTTCCCTGCGGGCCTGCAGGGAGGCGTCGAGTTCCTTCTTCAGCTCGGTGTCCCGCGCGTCCATTCCCGTCATGCCTCACAAGGTAGGCACGCGGGAGCACGCCCGCACTGGGGGTAACCCCCGTTCCCGCCCTCGGGTTGGCCGCTGTCTCAGCCCTTGCACATCTTCTCGTCGGCCCGGGACTGCGGGACGTCGACCTTCTTCGGCGTCGCGACGGGCACCCCGGCCCCCTTGAAGTCCGGGCCGAGGGTGAGCGTCATCGGCTCCGTCTCGCCGGCTTCCCCGGTGCCGGGCTTCAGCGCGGCGGCGGGCAGCCCCATCAGATCGGCGAGCTTGCGGGCCTGATCGGCCTGATCCGGCGCGTACACGAGCTGAGTGCGGGCGACCTTCGCGGGGGCGTTGCCCTGGTTCGACGACCGGGACACCCCCTCGCTGTTCTGCAGCCAGGCGACCGTGTCCTGGGCCGCGCCCTGAGGCCCGCCGCCGTTGAGGACGTCCACGCGCACGGCGGACGCCTCGGCCCGCGGACCGTTCAGCAGCGCCTGCTGCTTGTCCTTGGCCTTCTTCTGCTGCTTCTTCACCTCGGTGAACGACACGTCGTCCCGCAGCATGGAGAACACCTGCGGGGCCTTGACCGGGTCCGGGACGACAGTCACGGGCGTCGGCTCGTCCGGGTTGTCGATCACCGGGAGCATCATCAGCGTGATGTTCTTCAGGTCGATCTTCCCCAGCTCCTTGGCGAGGGTCAGCAGCTTGGTGGGGCTGCCGATGCCCTTGTCCACGGTGAGGGACTTGGTGGCCGCGTCGGCGACGTCCAGCATCTTCGCCGGGTTGCCGAGGGTGTCCTCCTTGAGCCGGCGCAGCATCGACGCGACGAACTTCTGCTGCATCCCGATCCGGTCCAGGTCGCTCTCGTTCTTCAGGCCGTGCCGGTTGCGCAGGAACGACAGCGCCTGCTCGCCCTGGATGGTGCTCGGGCCGGCCGGGAGGTCGAGCTTGGTCCCGCCGTCGAGGTCCTTGAGGGGCTTCTCCAGACACACCTCGACACCGCCGACCGCCGTGGACAGCGTCTTGACGGCGTTGAAGTCGAACATCATGAAGTGGTCCACGTCCAGGCCGGTCAGCTGCTCCACCGTGCGCATGGTGCACCCCGGGTCACGGCCCGCCACGCCGTAGGACTCGTTGAACCGGGTGCCCTCGGAGCCGGGGATCGTCTTCGTCGAGCCGTCGGACTGCCGGGTGTCGCAGTCCGGTATCTCCGTCATCAGGTCCCGGGGGATGCTCACCACCGTCGCGTTGGAGCGGTCCTCGGCGACGTGGAACAGCAGTGTGGTGTCGGCGTGCCCGGTCACGTTGTCCCGGTCGCCGTAGGCCTCGTTGCCCTTGCCGGTGCGGACGTCGTTGCCGATGACGAGGATGTTGGCCGGGCCGTCCGCGAGGGCCGTGTCGCTGCCCACGTCACCGATGTCGACGGTGTCGATGTTGCCGTAGAGGCGGTCGTACCAGTAGTACGCGAACGCCGAGCCGCCGACGAGGACCAGGCCCATGACACCCCCGGTCCACAGCAGCGCCTTGCGCCTGCCGCTCCGGCGGGGCTGCTTGCGCTTGCGACGGCCGGCGTCGCGGCCGTCCTCCGGGCCGGGGCCGTCCTCCCGGTCCGGGGCGGGGCGGCGGTCGCGCCGGCCGGGGGTGGGGATGCGCGGGGCGGTGTCCGTGCCCATGCCCTTGTCCGTGCGCGGGGCGCTGCGCTGCCGGGGGAACGCGGGCGTCGGCGGCGCGGATCCGTCCAGCCTCAGCTCGTAGTCGCCGGTCCGCGGATTGAGCACCCACTGGTCGGCGGGATCGGTCCCGTCCGTCTGCCCACCACTGTGCGCGTCCACGCCCCCACCCCGTCCTCCGTCATGCGCCCCGTGGGGCACCTGCGCACCAAAGCGCTTAATTGTTCGAGGAGTTACGCTAACCGGCCGACCGGTCGATCGCCGACGTCGTAGCAAAATCGTCGAGATCCGGATCTGTCCGCGAACCGGGCACGGGGTGCGATCTCCGCCCAACGCGGCACCCGCCCGGCGTGGTGTGCCGTGCGGCTGTATAACGGCATGCAGAAGTCACGACGGATGAATGGGCCGCAGGGCCGAGGGGGAGTCAGGTCATGAGCGGCACCGAGAGCCCCGCGGCGCGTCTCCAGGCGCTCTTCGAGGGGCACCGGCTGACGCCGACCCAGCGGCGCATCGCCCACAGCATGGTGCGGCGCGCCGCCGACGTGCCGTTCCTGTCGAGCGTGGAACTGGCCGAGCTGGCCGGGGTCAGCCAGCCGTCCGTGACCCGCTTCGCCGTCGCCCTCGGCTTCGACGGCTATCCGGCGCTGCGCCGGCACCTGCGCGAGGTCGCGCCCGCCGAACCCGCCCCGGAGACCGGCTCGTACAACGAGTACCAGCAGGCCGTCGAGGCCGAGATCGAGAACCTGCGCCATCTCGCGGAGGTACTGGCCGATCCGGAGCCCGTGCGGCGGGCGGGGCGCGTGCTGGCCGGGAGCCGGCCGCTGCCCGTGCTCGGCCTGCGGGCGGCCGCCGCCCAGGCGCACGGTTTCGCCTACTTCGCCGCCAAGGTCCATCCCGACGTACGGCTGCTCAACGAGGGCGGCACGATGCTGTACGACCGGATCGACGCGGCGGCCCGGGCCGGGGCGCGGGCCCTGCTGTGCTTCGCGCTGCCCCGGCACCCGCGCGAGGTCCTCGACGCCCTCGCCCACGCCAAGGAGGCGGGGCTGACCGTCGTCGCCGTCGCCGACTCGCCGTTCGCGCCGGTCGCCAAGGTGTCCGACCTGCTGCTGCCGGCCGCCGTCGGCACCGGGCTGGTCTTCGACACCGCCTGCGCGCCGATGCTGCTGGGCCGGGTGCTGCTGGAGGCGATGTGCGACGACCTCCCCGACGCGCAGGCGCGGCTGGAGGAGTTCGACACCCGGGCGGCTGCGCGCGGGCTGTTCACCGAGTGACGGGGGCGCGGCGCCGGTCGCCGCGTCTTCTCAGACTCGTCTCAGCTTGTCCCGCTAGCGTCCGTCGCACGGGACTTCCCTCGACGCGCCTCGGCGGGTAGGGATGTCCACGGGGTTGAGGACTTCCACGTTTCGGATGACGGGAGGCTGGACGTGACGCGCGGAGGACAGGGGCTGGCCCGGGTGGCCGTCGTCGTGCGGGCCGGAGCGGCGCCGCTGTGGTGGCTGGGCATCGTCGCCGCAGGCATCGGGGTGTTCGTGCCGGGACTGACGGGGCGTCGGATCGGTGTGCTCGGGGGAGCCGCGCTGTTCATCGTGGCCGCGGCGCTGGTGGCGTGGACCCGGCGGGGCCGCTACCGCGCGCTGGCCCGCTCGGCGGCCCGCGCGGGCCGGCACGACGTGCTGCAGGACCGTGCGGTGACCGCGCGCAACTGGCGCCGGGCGCACCGCTGGTGGCTGCTGCTCGCGTTCCTCGCCGCGCTCGGCTCGGCGTTCGCGGCACCGGCGGCCGCCGGTCTGCTGCTCGCCGGGTGCGGTGCGGGGCTGTGGCTGAAGGCGGCGTGGATCGGCCGGCTGGAACGGGACGACGACGTGCTGCTGTGGGTGCGTGTCGACTGGTTGCGCGCGGGGGCGGGACGACCCGCCGGCCCGGCGGTCAAGGCCTACCGCAGCACGGGCATCGCGGCAGGCGACGCGGCCCCGGGCGGCGCCCGCCGCCGCCTCACGACAGCGGCGTAGGCGAAACCGGGGCGCGGGGCGCCCGCACCCCGGTGCTCGCGGGCGCGCACGGTGCGGCGGGGCGGGTGTTTGCCCGGCCATGAGCTGTGGCACGCCCGTCACCGCCTCACGGTGGCCGCGTAGCGAGGCCAGGGGTGCGGGCGTGGCCCGGCCCGGGTCGTGCGGGCGTAGGCCGCCGCGCGCGGGGTGCCGGTGGGGTGGGTGTCCGCCGCCCGGCCCCACCCCGCCCACGCACAGTCCCCAGAGGCCGGCGCGGGGCGGCGGATCCGGAGCGCGGGGGCGGCTTGGCGGGCGTCTTCCGGGCGGCGGGGCGTGCCTTGTTTGCCCGGGTGCCGACCGGGGGGCGGGAGTCCGCCCCCTCACCGTCACGCCGGAGGTGTGGTCGCCAGGGTTGTCAGGGCGTTCGTGTGGGCCGCGCCTGATTCGGTGACGATCTCCTCGATCGGCTGGGCCGGGCGTACCGTCGCGAACGTGACGCCGCCCGCCCCGTCCGGGGAGAACCCGAGGACGGCGGGCCGGGGCAGCGAGTTGTACGCGTAGTGGTGCGCGAAGTAGTACGCACCGGTGTCCAGCGCCGCCGCGTAGTCCCCCTGCTCCAGCAGCGGCAGCTCCTGCCCCTGCGCCAGCAGGTCGCCCGCGAAGCAGGCGGGCCCCGCCACGTCCTGCACCACCGGCAGTCCCTCCTTGGGGCGCCCCTTCTGGTCGTACGCGGCGATCCGCAGCGGCCACGACCCCGGCGCGTACACGGTCCGCGTCGCCACCTGCACGCCCGCGTGGGTCACCGCGACCGGCCGGCCGCCCGCGCTCTTGGCGTACTCCACGCGCGCGACCACCGTGCCGTGCTTGGCCAGCAGCGACCGGCCGAACTCGGTGACCAGCCCGTACCGCCCGTCGAACAGCCCCGGCACCGTCTCCTTCAGCAGCCGCGCGTACTCCGCGTAGGTCGGGCGGGTCTCCTCGGAGGCGAAGTTCACCGGCAGTCCGCCGCCGATGTCGAGGGTGTCGACCTGGCGCCGCCCGGCCCGCCGGTTGATCTCCTCCGCCAGCTCGTACGTCTCCGCGACCCCGCGCGCCATCATCGACAGGGCGATGCCCTGCGAGCCGGTGTGCGCGTGCAGCCGGGTCAGCCACGGCCGGTCCAGATACGCCCGGACCACCCACTCCCGCGCCCCCTCGTCGCGCAGCGCCACACCGAACTTCGACGTCGCCGTGGCCGTCGACAGCGCCTCGATGGAGCCGCCGCCCACCTGCGGGTTCACCCGGATGCCTATGGGGGAGCGGGGGTCCGCTCCGGCCACCAGGGCGTCGAGGCGCGCCAGCTCCTGCGGGTTGTCCGCGTTGACGGCGATGCCCAGCGCCAGCGCCTCCCGCAGTTCGGAGAGCGTCTTGGCCGGGGAGTCCAGGACCGTGCGCTCCGGCTCCACGCCCGCCGCGCGCGCGAGCGCCAGCTCACCCGGGCTCGCCACCTCCGCGCCGATGCCCTCCGCGCGCAGCAGCCGCAGCACCGGCACCAGCGGGCTCGCCTTCACCGCGAAGGCGTGCAGCACCGGCGTGCCGGGCGCGGTCACCTTCTCGAAGGCGGCCCGCAGCGCGGCCGCCGACTCCCGGATGCCGGTGACGTCCAGCAGCGCCACGAGCGGTACGTCGTCGTTGAGCAGCCCCTGCTCCACGGCCGCCCGCACCGCCGCGTGCCGCCGCCGGGCCGCCCCGCCCGTCACGTCGTCGGTGCCGTCCTCGGTCTGTTCGGTGTTCGCACGCATGCATCCAGCCAAACATCCTCCGCCCCGGACCGACGACACACCCCCGGTATTGACTAGGTCTATTCAGCTGCCGAGGATATGAATACCCGCAGACGTCGTCGGCACCCTGGAGGCACCCCCCATGTCCGGACCCCGCCCGCCCGTCTCCCGCCGCCACCCTCAACCGAGGCCCGACGGGCCGCCCCCCGGTCCCGTACGAGCGCCACGCGGCACCGAGCTGAGCGCCCTCGGCTGGCAGCAGGAGGCCGCCCTGCGGATGCTGCAGAACAACCTCGACCCGGAGGTCGCCGAGCACCCCGACAAGCTCGTCGTCTACGGCGGCACCGGCAAGGCGGCCCGCGACTGGCGCTCCTTCGACGCCATGGTCCGCACACTGAGGACCCTCAAGCAGGACGAGACGATGCTCGTCCAGTCCGGCCGACCGGTCGGCGTCATGCAGACCCACGAGTGGGCACCGCGCGTCCTCCTCGCCAACTCCAACCTCGTCGGCGACTGGGCGAACTGGGAGGAGTTCCGCCGCCTGGAGGCCCTCGGCCTGACCATGTACGGGCAGATGACCGCCGGCTCCTGGATCTACATCGGCACCCAGGGCATCCTCCAGGGCACCTACGAGACCTTCGCCGCCGTCGCCGCGAAGCGGTTCGGCGGCACCCTGGCCGGCACCATCACCCTCACCGCCGGACTCGGCGGCATGGGCGGCGCCCAGCCCCTCGCGGTCACCATGAACGACGGCGTCGCGATCTGCGTCGACTGCGACCCGCGCGCCATCGACCGCCGTATCGAGCACCGGTACCTGGACGTGCGGGCCGACTCCCTGGACCATGCGCTGCGGCTGGCCGTCGAGGCCCGCGACAAGCGCGAGCCGCTGTCCATCGGCGTCCTCGGCAACGCCGCCGAGGTCGTCCCGCGGCTGCTCGCCATGGGCGCCCCCGTCGACATCGTCACCGACCAGACCTCCGCCCACGACCCGCTGGCCTACCTGCCCGTCGGGACCGCCTTCGAGGACATGGCCGACGCCGCCGCCAAGGACCCGGCCGGCTTCACCACCCGCGCCCGCGAGTCGATGGCCCGGCACGTCGAGGCGATGGTCGGCTTCCAGGACGCCGGCGCCGAGGTGTTCGACTACGGCAACTCCATCCGCGGCGAGGCCCAGCTCGCCGGCTACGACCGGGCGTTCGCCTTCCCCGGCTTCGTCCCCGCGTACATCCGCCCGCTGTTCTGCGAGGGCAAGGGCCCCTTCCGCTGGGCCGCGCTGTCCGGTGACCCCGCCGACATCGCCAGGACCGACAAGGCGATCCTCGACCTCTTCCCGGAGAACGAGTCCCTCGCCCGCTGGATCAAGCTGGCCGGGGAGCGGGTCCACTTCCAGGGCCTGCCCGCCCGCATCTGCTGGCTCGGCTACGGCGAGCGCGACAAGGCCGGCGAGCGCTTCAACGACATGGTGGCGAGCGGGGAGCTGTCCGCGCCGGTCGTCATCGGCCGGGACCACCTCGACTGCGGGTCCGTGGCCTCCCCCTACCGGGAGACCGAGGCCATGCTGGACGGGTCCGACGCCATCGCCGACTGGCCGCTGCTCAACGCCATGGTGAACGTGGCCTCGGGCGCCTCCTGGGTGTCCCTGCACCACGGCGGCGGCGTCGGCATGGGGCGGTCGATCCACGCCGGACAGGTGACCGTGGCCGACGGCACCGCGCTGGCCGGCGAGAAGATCCGGCGGGTGCTCACCAACGACCCCGGCATGGGCGTCATCCGTCACGTCGACGCGGGCTACGACATCGCGGAGTCGGTGGCGGACGAGCGCGGCGTGCGGGTCCCCATGCGCGAGGGCGACCCGGCATGACGGACCGCGCGCACGCCACCCCGCAGGCGCCCGCACGGCCCGCCTCCGAGGGGGACTCCTTCCACGAGATGTGGCGGCAACTGCTGCCCGTCGGGCGGAACGCGGCCTCCGGCGGCTACCGCAGGTTCGCCTGGACCGGCGCCGACGCCGACTGCCGGGACTGGTTCCGCGAGCAGGCCCGCCGGCGCGGCCTGGTCTACGAGGTGGACCGCAACGGCAACCAGTGGGCCTGGCTCGGCGACCCGGCCGCCGGGGACGCCGTGGTCACCGGGTCGCACCTGGACTCCGTGCCCGACGGCGGGGCCTTCGACGGCCCCCTCGGCGTGGTCTCCGCCTTCGCCGCCCTCGACGAACTGCGCCGCCGGGGCGTGCGCCCGGTCAGGCCGCTCGGCGTCGTCAACTTCGGGGACGAGGAGGGCGCCCGCTTCGGGCTCGCCTGCGTCGGCTCCCGGCTCACCGCCGGCGCGCTCACCGTGGAGCAGGCCCACCGGCTCACCGACGCCGACGGCATCACCCTCCCGCAGGCCCTGGAGGCCGCGGGACACGACCCCGACGCCATCGGCCCGGACCCCGTACGGCTGTCCCGCATCGGGGCCTTCGTCGAACTCCACGTCGAGCAGGGCCGGGCGCTGGACCTGACCGGCGACCCGGTCGGCGTCGCGTCCGCCATCTGGCCGCACGGCCGCTGGCGGTTCGACTTCCGCGGCGAGGCCAACCACGCCGGCACCACCCGCCTCACCGACCGGCACGACCCGATGCTGCCGTACGCGGAGACCGTCCTCGCCGCCCGCCGCGAGGCCGAACGCGCGGGCGCCGTCGCCACCTTCGGCAAGCTCACCGTCGAACCCAACGGCGTCAACGCCGTGCCCTCCCTGGTGCGCGGCTGGCTCGACTCCCGCGCCGCCGACCAGGAGCGGCTGGACCTCGTGGTCGGCGGGGTGGAACGGGCCGCCCGCGCCCACGCCGCCGCTCACGGCGTCCACCTCGACGTCGAACGCGAGTCCTTCACGCCCGTCGTCGAGTTCGACCACGCCCTGCGCGACGCACTCGCCCGCATCCTGGGCACCTCCGCCGGCCTGAGGGTGCCCGTCCTCGGCACCGGCGCCGGACACGACGCCGGAATCCTCTCGGGGCGCGTCCCGACCGCCATGCTGTTCGTACGCAACCCCACCGGCGTCTCGCACTCCCCGGCCGAGTCCGCCACCGAGGACGACTGCGCGGCCGGGGTCCTCGCCCTCGCCGACGTACTGGAAGGACTGGCCGCCCCGTGACCGCCACCCCGCGGACGTACTGGCTGGAGCACGCCTGGCTCGGCACCCATGTCGAGCCGGGCGTCGCCGTGGACGTGACGGACGGGCGCATCGCCGCCGTCCGCACCGACACCCCCGCACCGCCGCCCGGCGCCGAGATCCTGCGCGGACTGACCCTCCCCGGGCTGGCGAACGCCCACAGCCACGCCTTCCACCGCGCCCTGCGCTCCACCGTCCAGGTCGGCTCCGGCACCTTCTGGACCTGGCGCGAGATCATGTACGCCACTTCCGAGCGGCTCACCCCGGACCGCTACCACGCCCTCGCCCGGGCCGTGTACGCGGAGATGGCGCTGGCCGGCATCACCACCGTCGGCGAGTTCCACTACGTGCACCACGCACCTGGCGGCACGCCCTACGCCGACCCCAACGCCATGGGGGAGGCGCTCCTCGCGGCCGCCGCCGAGGCCGGCATCCGCATCACCCTCCTCGACGCCGCCTACCTCTCCTCCGGCTTCGGCCGCCCGCCCACCGCCCACCAGCTCCGCTTCTCCGACGGCGACGCGGACGCCTGGGCCGCACGCTCTTCACTTCTCAAGGACCAGGACCACGCACGGATCGGCGCGGCCGTGCACTCCGTACGGGCCGTGCCGGCCGAGCAGTTGGCGACCGTGGCGCGCTGGGCCGAGGAACGGCGGGCCCCGCTGCACGTGCACCTGTCCGAGCAGACCGCCGAGAACGACGCCTGCCGCGAGGCGCACGGCTGCACCCCCGCCCAACTGCTCGCCCTGCACGGCGTACTGGGTCCGCGCACCACCGGCGTGCACAACACCCACCTCACCGCCGAGGACGTCGCGCTGATCGGCGGCAGCGGCACCGGCACCTGCATGTGCCCGACGACCGAACGCGACCTCGCCGACGGCATCGGACCCGCCGTGGCCCTGCAGAACGAGGGCTCCCCGCTCAGCCTCGGCTCCGACAGCCACGCCGTCGTCGACCTCTTCGAGGAGGCGCGCGCGATGGAGCTGAACGAGCGGCTGCGCACCCGCACCCGGGGCCACTGGACGGCCGCGGCCCTGCTGCGCGCCGCCACCGCCGACGGCCACGCGGCCCTCGGCTGGGACGACACCGGCACCCTCGAGGCCGGGGCGCGCGCCGACCTCACCACCGTCGCGCTGGACTCGGTCAGGACAGCGGGGCCGCTGCCCAGGCTGGGCGCCGAGACGGCCGTATTCGCCGCGACGGCCGCCGATGTGCGGCACACGGTCGTGGCCGGCCGGCACGTGGTGCGCGACGGGGCGCACACGCTGGTCCCCGACGTGCCCGGAGCCCTCGCGCAGGCAGTCCAGGCACTGCGCGCCTGACGACCCATGAGGACACCATGAGCGCCACGGTCATCACCAACATCGCCACGCTGGTCACCAACGACCCCTCCCTCCACGACTCGGACCCGCTCGGCCTGCTCCGCGACGCGGCCGTCGTCGTCGAGGACGACCGCGTCGTGTGGACCGGTGCTTCCAGCCAAGCACCCGCCACTGACAACCGGGTCGACGCCGGTGGCCGCGCGGTCCTGCCGGGGTTCGTCGACTCGCACTCCCACCTGGTGTTCGCCGGGGACCGCACCGAGGAGTTCAACGCCCGCATGTCGGGCCGCCCGTACAGCGCCGGGGGCATCCGCACCACCGTCGCCGCGACCCGGGCGGCGGACGACGCGGAGTTGGAGGCCACCCTCACCCGCCACCTCGCGGAGGCGCTGCGCCAGGGCACCACGACCTTCGAGACCAAGTCCGGCTACGGCCTGACCGTCGAGGACGAGGCCCGCGCCCTGCGGCTGGCCGCCCGCCACACCGACGAGGTCACCTACCTCGGCGCGCACATCGTGGCCCCCGAGTACGCGGACGACCCGTCGGGTTACGTGGCCCTGGTCACCGGGGAGATGCTGGACGCCTGCGCGCCGCACGCCCGCTGGATCGACGTCTTCTGCGAGAAGGGGGCCTTCGACGGCGACCAGGCCCGCGCGATCCTCACCGCCGGCAAGGCCAAGGGCCTGCATCCGCGGATCCACGCCAACCAGCTCTCGTACGGCCCCGGCGTGCGGCTGGCCGTCGAGCTGGACGCGGCCAGCGCCGACCACTGCACGCACCTCACCGACGCGGACGTGGACGCGCTGGCGAGCGGCGCGACCGTCGCCACGCTGCTGCCCGGCGCCGAGTTCTCCACCCGCGCCGCCTGGCCGGACGCCCGGCGGCTGCTGGACGCGGGGGCGACCGTGGCGCTGTCCACCGACTGCAACCCCGGTTCGTCCTTCACCTCGTCGGTGCCGTTCTGTGTCGCGCTCGCCGTGCGGGACATGGGGATGACGCCCGACGAGGCCGTCTGGTCGGCCACGGCGGGCGGTGCGGCGGCCCTGCGGCGCACCGACATCGGGCGTCTCGTCCCCGGCGCGTACGCGGACCTGGTACTGCTCGACGCGCCCAGCCACGTCCACCTCGCCTACCGGCCGGGCGTCCCGCTGGTCACGGGCGTCTGGAGGCGGGGCGTACGGGTGCTCTGAGGCGGTCCGGACGGTCGCGGCGTACGGATGTGTCAAGCGTCACGCCACCGAACAGGGGGCGGCCCGGAAACGGGCCGCCCCCTGGAGGACGAGCGTCAGGCGGGGAGGGTCACTCCTCGACCGTGAGCCCCTTGCGCAGCTTCACCAGCGTCCGGGACAACAGACGGGAGACGTGCATCTGGGAGATGCCGAGCTCCTCGCCGATCTCCGACTGGGTCATGCCCGCAACGAAGCGCAGCGAGAGGATCTTGCGGTCGCGCGAGGGGAGTTCGGCGATCAGCGGCTTCAAGGACTCGATGTACTCGATGCCTTCGAGTCCGTGGTCCTCGTAGCCGATCCGGTCCGCCAGCGCGCCCTCGGCGTCGTCCTCCTCCGGCTGGGCGTCCAGCGAGGAGGCGGTGTAGGCGTTCGACGCCGCCATGCCCTCGACGACCTCGTCGCTGGTGATGCCCAGACGGTCCGCCAGCTCGGCCACTGTCGGCGCGCGGTCGAGCTGCTGGGCGAGTTCGTCACCGGCCTTGGCCAGGTCGAGCCGCAGCTCCTGCAGCCGGCGCGGCACGCGCACGGACCACGAGGTGTCGCGGAAGAAACGCTTGATCTCGCCGATGATGGTCGGCATCGCGAAGGTGGGGAACTCCACACCGCGCATGTGCTCGAAGCGGTCGATCGCCTTGATCAGGCCGACGGTGCCGACCTGGATGATGTCCTCCATGGGCTCGCTGCGCGAGCGGAACCGGGAGGCGGCGAACTTGACCAGGGCGAGGTTCAGTTCGACAAGTGTGTTGCGTACGTACGAGTACTCGTGCGTGCCTTCGGCGAGCGACTCCAGGCGCTCGAAGAGGGTCTTGGACAGAGCCCGCGCGTCCACCGGGCCCACCTCGTCGTACGGGGGGATCTCCGGCAGTCCGGCGAGTAGGCCGTCCGCGACGACCTCCAGGTCGTCCTGCTCGATGGGATCCAGATGTTCCGGAGGGGGTGTCGACGTCGCTTGATGGGTAGGCGATGCGTCGAGCCGGGGTGACATGATGTCCTCCATCGTTCTCGGCATATGGCTGCCGAAGCCGATACGTGCACTGCGGTGTGCGGCGCCTCCAAAGCCGGCCGTGGTCGGGTACGGGTCTTTACTAGCCCTATCGGCTACTCGAAGCATGCCGCAAGTGCGTTCTGTTCGCTTATGTCCGTTTGTGCGTGATTGTTAGAGTGTCGATGCGTGACCGGAAGGCGTAATGTTCGAGGGCGTCAGGAACAGCCACGACCTCGGGAGAGAGAGACGGCATGGACCGCGGGACGGTCGGCAGCGCACAGTCGGGCCGGCTTCTGGTCGAGGTGCGAGAAGAGGGCCCCAGTGCCGTCGTGACCCCGGCGGGTGAGTTGGACCACCACACCGCCGATCTGTTGCGGGAGCCACTGGAGGACTGCCTCGCCAAGGGTTTCAAGCGGCTCGTCATCGACTGCTCCCGGCTGGAGTTCTGTGACTCCACGGGGCTGAACGTGCTGCTCGGTGCCCGGCTCAAGGCCGAAGCGGCCGGAGGTGGTGTGCATCTCGCCGGGATGCAGCCCGTTGTCGCACGTGTGTTTGAAATCACGGGGGCGGACGCGGTGTTCGCCGTCCACGACACGCTTGAGGCGGCCCTGGCCGACGATTCGGCGTGACACGGGCGGGCGGGCCCGGCGGGGCGCTCGTACGGCTCCCGTCGGCCGACGGGTTTCCCCGGCGCGTCTTTTCGTGCGAACACGGGGGTGTTCCGGCGGTCGGCTCGGGCAGGAGACACCCTGAACGTCCCGGACGCGGTGGCCGGGCGGGTGCCGAGAACCATTCGGGCCGTCCGCGCGTGACTGACCGAGTACGGAAGATTTCGCATTGTGAACTGGTGACACGGTGAGGTGAAGCGCTGATGAGCACCACCCGGCCCTACTCGCCGGGCGACCGCGGTCCGGAGCCCGGCGGTGCTTCCGGGACGCCCGGGGGCGCTGCACCGATCGGGGGCGCCCAGGACGGCGGCGTGGCCGTGCCGACGGCTCCGGAGCCGGCTCCGGAGCCGACCGGTGACGCCCAGGTCCGTCGGCTGAGCTTCGAGGACCAGAGCGGTGTCGTGCCGCTCGCGCGGGACTTCACCCGGCAGGCGCTGTACGACTGGGGCTGGCTGCCCGCGGCCGCCGCGGACCGGCGGGCCGCCGCCGAGGACGTCCTGCTCGTCGTCTCCGAGCTGGTCACCAACGCGTGCCTGCACGCGGAGGGGCCGGACCTGATGACCATCACCTGCGACCGCAAAGTGATCCGGATCGAGGTCACCGACCGGGGCACGGGCCAGCCGTCCCCGCGTACGCCGCACCGGGCGGGGCGGCCGGGGGGACACGGCATGTTCATCGTCCAGCGCCTCTGCCTGGACTGGGGCGTCGTCCGCTCCGCGGATGTGGCGGGCAAGACGGTCTGGGCCGAACTCGGCACCCCGTCGTAACCCGGGCCATCCCCGGCCCCGGCCGCGTCCGGGCCGCACGCACCACGGCAGCGGCGGGCAGCGGGCCCCGCGCGGCGCGCACATCCCACCCGCCGCGCCCTACGGCAGCGGCGGGTGGCCGCGTACAGCAGCATCCCCTGCCCGCCCCTGAGCCCGCCGCACACCGCACCCCACGCCACTGACCCCGAGCCACCCCTCGCAGGCTCCTCAGCCCCGCCTGAGCGCCTCCTGAACCCACCCACGCGATCGGTGCTGCGGGGCCTTCAACCGGTCGCCCTGGACACCCGCCCCGCCTCCGCCCCGCTCCGGCGGCACCCACCGACCACCTGCCGCGCCTCAGGGGCACCCACCGACCACCTGCCGCGCCTCAGGGGCACCCACCGACCACCTGCCGCGCCCCAGGGGCACCCCATCCGCGCCCCAGACGCCCGCCCCCCACACACACACTCGGAGGGCCTCGCAGCCCAATGGCTGCGGGGCCCTCCGTCGAGTGGGGGTGCGGGTTACGGGTGGGTCAGCGGACGTCGCCCATCAGGGACTTCACCTTGTTGCGGTACATCCAGATCGCCACACCCGCCACGACGGCGAGCGTCGCCTCCAGGGCGACGATGCCCGTCTTGTTCAGGTCGACGCCGGCGATGGACAGCAGGCCGGTCGTCGCGTCACCGGCGGTGACGGCGAGGAACCAGACGCCCATCATCTGCGAGGCGTACTTCGCGGGCGCCATCTTCGTGGTGACCGACAGGCCGACCGGGGAGAGCAGCAGCTCACCGACGGTCTGGACGAAGTAGATCGCCACCAGCCACAGCGCCGCCGCCTTGTGACCGCCCTCGGCGATCGACAGCGGGGCCAGGAACAGGAAGAAGGAGACGCCGACCAGCGCCAGGCCGGAGGAGAACTTCACGATCGTGCTGGGCTCCTTGCCGCGCCGGTTCAGCGCGAGCCAGATCCAGGCGAAGACCGGGGCCAGGGCCATGATCAGGACCGGGTTGACCGACTGGTACCAGGAGACCGGGAAGTCCCAGCCCAGCACGCTGTTCTCGGCCGACGAGTCGGCGAAGATCGACAGGGTCGAGCCGCCCTGGTCGTAGATCATCCAGAAGATCGCGGCGGCGACGAAGAACCAGATGTACGCGGACATCTTCGACTGCTCGGTGCGGTCCAGGTCCTTGTCGCGCTTGATCCGCGCCAGCACCATCACCGGGATGATCACGCCGAGCAGGGTCAGCGGGACCAGGACCCAGTTCAGGGTGTAGTGGCCGGAGAACCCGAGGATCGCGTACGCGACGACGGCGACGCCCGCCCACAGCGCGGCCTTGCGCAGCGTGGAGGCCTTCTCCTCGGCCGACAGCGGCTTCGGGACGAGGCTGGACTGCGCGTCCAGGTGGCGGCTGCCCAGCAGGAACTGCGTGACGCCCAGACCCATGCCGACCGCGGCGAGCGCGAAGCCCAGGTGCCAGTTGACGCTCTCACCGATGGTGCCGATGATCAGCGGCGCGGCGAAGGCACCGAGGTTGATGCCCATGTAGAAGACGGTGAAGCCGCCGTCCCGGCGCGGGTCGTCCGGGCCCTTGTAGAGCTGGCCGACCATCGTGGAGATGTTGGCCTTCAGCAGACCGGAGCCGATCGCGACGAGCCCGAGGCCCGCGTAGAAGGTGCCCGAGTTGGGCAGGGCCAGCGTGAGGTGGCCCAGCATGATGATGCCGCCGGCGACGGCGACGGTCTTGCGGGGGCCCCAGACCCGGTCACCGAACCAGCCGCCCGGCATGGCGAGCAGGTACACCAGCGAGAGGTACACCGAGTAGATGGCGGTGGCGGTGCCCGCGCTCAGACCGAGTCCGCCCGGCGCGACGAGGTACAGCGGGAGCAGGGCCCTCATGCCGTAGTAGGAGAAACGCTCCCACATCTCGGTCATGAAGAGAGTGGCCAGTCCGCGGGGGTGGCCGAAGAAGGTCTTCTCGGATCCGGGGGTGCCCGGGGAGACCGAGTCCTTCGTCAGGCTGGACGCCATGGTCGTTCCTTGCTGTCGGGACGCGTCGCGCGAGGAGCGGGTACGCGCCCGGTGGGGGGCTGGCCGGCACCGGCAGGCCGTACCGTCCGCCCCACGCCCGGGGGGTGCCGCTCCGGATCACGGAGCGACGGACGGCGACCACCGGGATCCACACCTCCGCCGTGCGTCGACGCGCGGTGAAGGCCCGGCCACAGGTCATTGCTTCGGGGCCGGTACGACATACCGGCCCGCACACAAAAGAGACCTTCAGCGTCAACTGCCGCCAAAGGTCCCCACGGTGCAACAGGCGTTGATTCACCATACGGCAGGACAGTGCCGGATATGGAAGGACTTGAGACGTGAATCACAGGTTTCAAGGCGCCGTGATCAACCATTCGAAGGCCCTGCCCAGCATCGCACCCCACACCCTCAGGTCCGTACCAGGGTCCGTGGAGGTGAGAAACGGGTGAGCCGACGGTAAGAACCGAGCCAGGCGATCACACCCCTGCGGCCCGACCGGCGGGTCTACCATCATCGGCATGACCCGTGTACTGCTCGCCGAGGACGACGCGTCCATCTCGGAGCCGCTGGCCCGCGCCCTGCGCCGGGAGGGCTACGAAGTCGAGGTGCGTGAGGACGGACCCGGCGCACTGGACGCCGGAATGCAGGGCGGCGTCGACCTGGTCGTGCTGGACCTCGGACTGCCGGGCATGGACGGCCTGGAGGTCGCCCGCCGGCTCCGCGCCGAGGGGCACACGGTCCCGCTGCTGGTCCTCACCGCGCGCGCCGACGAGGTGGACACGGTCGTCGGCCTGGACGCGGGCGCCGACGACTACGTCACCAAGCCGTTCCGGCTCGCAGAGCTGCTGGCCCGGGTGCGGGCCCTGCTCCGGCGCGGCGCGGCCGAGCCGCAGCAGCCGCCGGCCACCCACGGGGTGCGCATCGACGTCGAGTCGCACCGGGCGTGGATGGGCGACGAGGAGTTGCAGCTCACCGCCAAGGAGTTCGACCTGCTGCGGGTCCTGGTGCGCGACGCGGGCCGGGTCGTCACCCGCGACCAGCTCATGCGCGAGGTCTGGGACACCACCTGGTGGTCCTCCACCAAGACCCTCGACATGCACATCTCCTGGCTGCGCAAGAAGCTCGGCGACGACGCGGCCAACCCCCGCTACATCGCCACCGTGCGCGGCGTGGGCTTCCGTTTCGAGAAGAGCTGAACCCCCGCCGGGGTTCCGCCACCGGGTAAGAGAACATGCGCCGCCGCCTGATCCAGTCCACGCTCGCCGTGGTGCTCGTCGTGATCGCCGTCTTCGGCGTCTCACTGGTGATCGTCGAGACCCGCACCATCACCGAGACCGCCAAGGAGCGTGTGGAGTCCGAGGCGGTGCGGCTGGCGAGCATCGTCGACAGCCGGCTGCTCGTCGAGGACAAGGTCACCGCCGGGATCCTCGCCGACCAGGTCACCGAGGACCGTTACGCCGTCGTCCGGATCCCCGGCAAGCCGCCCATCGAGCTCGGCTCCCGGCCGGACGGCGACGTCATCAGCGCCACGGCACCCGGCGAGGAGGGCGAGACGGTCACCGTGCAGGAGCCGCGCTCCTCGGTGACCGAGGAGGTCGCCCGCACCCTGCTGATCATCGGCCTGGTGGCGCTCCTCGCGGTGATCGCGGCGGTGCTGCTGGCGATCCGGCAGGCCAACCGCCTCGCCTCGCCGCTGACCGACCTCGCGGAGACCGCCGAGCGCCTCGGCTCCGGCGACCCGCGCCCCCGCCACCGCCGCTACGGCGTTCCCGAGCTGGACCGGGTCGCCGACGTGCTGGACGCCTCCGCCGAGCGCATCGCCCGCATGCTGACCGCCGAGCGGCGCCTGGCGGCCGACGCCTCCCACCAGCTGCGCACCCCGCTCACCGCGCTGTCGATGCGCCTGGAGGAGATCACCCTCACCGACGACCCGGACACGGTGAAGGAGGAGGCGACCATCGCGCTCACGCAGGTGGAGCGGCTGACGGACGTGGTGGAGCGGCTGCTGACCAACTCCCGGGACCCGCGCACGGGCTCCGCCGTCACCTTCGACCTCGACGAGGTGATCAAGCAGCAGCTCGCGGAGTGGCGCCCCGCCTACCGCAGCGTGGGCCGGGCCATCGTCGCCTCCGGCAAGCGGAAGCTGCGGGCGGTCGGCACACCGGGCGCGGTCGCCCAGGTGCTGGCCGCGCTGATCGAGAACTCGCTGATGCACGGCGGCGGCACGGTCGCCCTGCGCACCCGTGTCACCGGCAACCAGATCGTGGTGGAGGTCACCGACGAGGGGCCCGGCGTCCCCGCCGAGCTGGGTTCGCGGATCTTCGAACGGGCGATCAGCGGGCGCAACTCCACCGGGATCGGCCTCGCGGTCGCCCGGGACCTGGCGGAGGCGGACGGCGGCCGGCTGGAGATGCTCCAGGCCAGCCCGGCCGTCTTCGGCCTGTTCCTCTCCAGCACGCCCCCGCGGAAGGACTCGGACGAGGAGAACCGCAGGACGGTGCGCTGAGCCGGACCCGGACGAGGAGAACCGCAGGACGGTGCGCTGAGCCGGACCCGGCCTACGGCACGCGCTGCCTGCGCCGGTGACCGGTGACCGGCGTGGAGCCGGCCACGGGCTCGTCCCGCACCGGCAGCGCACGGAACACCCACGTGCGGTAGGACCAGAAGCGGAACAGCGTGGCGATGCCGATGCCGACGAACTTGAAGATGTTGCTCTGCAGCGAGCTGTCCCAGCCGAAGCCGTACGTCGCGGTGTAGAGCAGGCCGTTCTCGATCACCAGGCCGATGATGCTGAACAGCAGGAACAGCGACATCTCGCGGGTGCGGCCGGACTTGTCGCGGTCGCGGTAGGTGAAGTACCGGAACCCCACGTAGTTGAAGACGATCGCCACGACGGTGGCGATCACGCTCGCCCGGACCACCGGGAGATCGGTCGCCTGCCGGACCAGGTTGAACACACCGAGGTTGACCAGAACCCCGGCTCCCCCCACCGCGCCGAACTTGGCCACTTCACGGAAGAGCCGTCGAAGCCCCGAGGAACCTCGTTCCATCGCCCACAGGCTCCTGTCGGTAGAAGTGCGTCAACTCCGCCATGCTAACCACCCGCACGCGCGATCTTCCTGCGGACGCCGTGCTCCGTCCGCCCCAGGTGCCCCGTGCGTCCCGCGCGGAGGGCGGGAATCGGCCACCCTGGCGTGGGCGGATACCCTGGGGGACGTGACGTTCCCGGTAGTCGGCATGGTCGGCGGTGGCCAGCTCGCTCGTATGACACACGAGGCGGGCATCCCGCTCGGCATCAGGTTCAAGCTCCTCAGTGACACCCCGCAGGATTCCGCGGCCCAGGTGGTGAGCGATGTCGTCGTCGGCGACTACCGCGACCTGGACACGCTGCGCGCCTTCGCGCGCGGCTGCGACGTGATCACCTTCGACCACGAGCACGTGCCCACCGAGCACCTCAGGGCCCTGGAGGCCGACGGCATCCCCGTCCGCCCCGGCCCCGACGCGCTCGTGCACGCCCAGGACAAGGGGGTGATGCGCGAGAAGCTCGACGCGATCGGCGTGCCCTGCCCGCGGCACCGCATCGTCTCCGGCCCCGAGGACGTGGCCGCGTTCGCGGCCGAGGGGGAGGGTTTCCCCGTCGTCCTGAAGACGGTCCGCGGCGGTTACGACGGCAAGGGCGTGTGGGTCGTCCGCTCCGTCGAGGAGGCCGCCGAGCCGTTCAAGGCCGGCGTCCCCGTCCTCGCCGAGGAGAAGGTCGACTTCGTGCGCGAGCTGGCCGCCAACGTGGTCCGCTCCCCGCACGGCCAGGCCGTCGCCTACCCGGTGGTGGAGTCGCAGCAGGTGAACGGCGTCTGCGACACCGTGATCGCGCCCGCGCCCGGTCTCGACGAGGACCTGGCGCTCCGGGCCGAGGAGATGGCGCTGAACATCGCCAAGGAGCTCGGCGTCGTCGGCCACCTCGCGGTGGAACTGTTCCAGACCCGCGACGGCCGCATCCTGGTCAACGAACTCGCGATGCGCCCGCACAACTCCGGCCACTGGTCCATGGACGGCGCGATCACCTCGCAGTTCGCCAACCACGTCCGCGCCGTGCTCGACCTCCCGCTCGGCGACCCGCGCCCCCGCGCGAAGTGGACCGTCATGGTCAACGTGCTCGGCGGCGACTACCCGGACATGTACTCCGCGTACCTGCACTGCATGGCCCGCGACCCCCAGCTGAAGATCCACATGTACGGCAAGGACGTGAAGCCCGGCCGCAAGGTCGGTCACGTGAACACCTACGGCGACGACCTGGACGACGTGCTGGAGCGCGCCCGTCACGCAGCCGGCTACCTGAGAGGCACGATCACCGAATGAGCCCGGTTGTAGGCATTGTCATGGGGTCGGACTCCGACTGGCCCGTCATGGAGGCGGCGGCCAAGGCCCTCGACGAGTTCGAGATCGCCTACGAGGTCGACGTCGTCTCCGCGCACCGCATGCCCCGCGAGATGATCGCGTACGGCGAGCAGGCCGCCGACCGCGGGCTGAAGGCCGTCATCGCGGGCGCGGGCGGCGCCGCGCACCTGCCCGGCATGCTCGCCTCGGTGACCCCGCTGCCCGTCATCGGTGTGCCCGTGCCGCTGAAGTACCTGGACGGCATGGACTCGTTGCTGTCCATCGTGCAGATGCCGGCCGGCGTGCCGGTCGCCACCGTCTCCGTGGCCGGCGCGCGCAACGCCGGTCTGCTCGCGGCCCGCATCCTCGCCGCCCACGACGAGGAACTCCTCGGCCGTATGAAGGACTTCCAGCAGGAGCTGAACGACCAGGCGACCGAGAAGGGCAAGCGGCTGAAGGCGAAGGCCGAGGGCTCCGGCGCCGGCTTCGGCTTCGGCAAGTGAGCGGGGTGGCCGGCATGACATCCCTGGACGAAGCCCGCGCGCTGCTCGCCGAGTTCCCCGTCGTCGACGGGCACAACGACCTGCCCTGGGCGCTGCGCGAACAGGTCACCTACGACCTCGACGCCCGCGACATCTCCGCCGACCAGTCCGCCCACCTGCACACCGACATCCCCCGGCTGCGCGCCGGCGGCGTCGGAGCGCAGTTCTGGTCGGTGTACGTCCGCGCCGACGCCCCCGACCCGGTCCCGGCCACCCTGGAACAGATCGACTGCGTACGGCAGTTGGCGGCCCGTCACCCGCGGGACCTGGTGCTCGCGCTGACCGCCGCCGACATGGAGGCCGCGCGCCGCGAGGGCCGTATCGCCTCCCTCATGGGGGCGGAGGGCGGCCATTCCATCGCCAACTCCCTCGGCACCCTGCGCGGGCTGTACGACCTCGGCGTGCGCTACCTGACCCTCACCCACAACTTCAACGTGGCGTGGGCGGACTCGGCGACCGACGAGCCCGCCGTGGGCGGCCTGTCGGCGTTCGGCCACGAGGTGGTGCGGGAGATGAACCGCCTCGGCATGCTGGTCGACCTCTCCCACGTCGCCGCCACGACCATGCGGGACGCGCTCGACACCAGCACCGCGCCGGTGATCTTCTCCCACTCCTCGGCCCGCGCGGTCTGCGACCACCCGCGCAACATCCCCGACGACGTGCTGGAGCGGCTCCCCGCCAACGGCGGCGTCGCGATGGTGACGTTCGTGCCGAAGTTCGTGCTCCAGGCCGCCGTCGACTGGACGGCCGCCGCCGACGAGAACCTGCGCGCGCACGGCTTCCACCACCTCGACACCAGCCCCGAGGCGATGAAGCTGCACCGCGCCTTCGAGGAGAGCCACCCGCGTCCCGTCGCCACGGTGTGCACCGTCGCCGACCACCTCGACCACATGCGCGAGGTCGCCGGCATCGACCACCTCGGCATCGGCGGCGACTACGACGGCACGGCCTTCACCCCCGACGGCCTCGACGACGTCTCCGGCTACCCCCGGCTGATCGCCGAGCTGCTGGACCGCGGCTGGTCCCGGGCCGACCTGTCCAAGCTGACCTGGCAGAACGCGGTCCGCGTGCTGGGCGCCGCCGAGGACGTGGCCCGCGACCTGCGGGCGACGCGCGCGCCGTCCAACGCTCGCCTCGAGGCGCTGGACGGCTGACCGGCGGACGCCGCGCGGGGGCTTACCCCGAACGCCGCGTTCACCAGGAAGCCGGTGGGTGCTCCGTGCGACGGTGACCGTACCGCCGAGGCCACGACGTACGGAGCCCCGTGATGGCCGATCTCCAGGACGACCTGCACCCCGCCGCCGAGGTCGGCCGTGTCGACGAGCCGCTCCCGCAGGAGGCGGTGGTCGTCGGGCCGGAGGATTACCGGCCCGTCTCCGACCCGGACGACGACCCCCTGGACCGCGCCCGGGCCGTCCTCGCCGCCCACCCCGTCGCCGACGGCTACAGCGGGCTGCCCTGGGCGCTGCGCGGACTGCCCTGGTACGACCTCGACCTCGGGGAGAGCGCCGTCGACGCGGACGTCCCCCGGCTGCGCAAGGGGCAGGTCGGCGCCGTCTTCTGGGCGCTGCACCTGCCCGAGGGACACGACGGCGACCGGGCCCTGACCACCACCCTGGAACAGCTGGACCTGGCGCAGGCGGTCGTCGCCGGCCACGACGAGGGCCTGCGCCCCGCCCGCACCGCCGGGGAGCTCGTGGACGCCCGCAACTGCGGCCGGGTGGCCGTGCTGTTCGGACCGGCCGGCGCGCCCGCGCTCGGCGACTCCCTGAGCGTCCTGCGGGCGCTGTACGCACTCGGCCTGCGGGTGCTCACCCTGACCGGCACCTCCTGGGCGGGCCCGGCCGGGCTCACCCGGTTCGGCGAGGAGGTCGTGCGTGAGATGAACCGGATCGGCATGGTCGCCGACCTCTCCCACGCCTCCACCCCGACGATCCGCCGGGCCCTCACCGTGTCCAAGGCGCCGGTGCTGTTCAGCCGGTCCGCCGCCCGTGACCTGCGCCCGCACCCGGCCAACCTGCCCGACGACCTGCTCACCGCGGTGGGCGAGGCCAAGGGCCTGTGCCTGGTGCCGCTGACCGCCGAGCAGGCGGGCCCGACCGTCCGGGACGTCGCCGACCACCTCGACCACGTCCGTACCCTCGCCGGCCCGGACTGCGTCGGCCTGTCCGGCACCTACGACACCGGAAGCGCCCACCCGCAGGAACTGCGCGACCCGTCCTGCTATCCGAGGCTGGTCGCCGAGCTGCTGCGACGGGGCTGGGACGAGGCCGACGTCGCCCTGCTGACCTGGGGAAACGTCCAGCGGGTGCTGCGCGCCGCGGCGTTCACCGCGCACACCGCGCAGCAGCGCCGCCCGCCGTCGACGGCGACGGTCGCCGCCCTCGACGGCTGAGGCGTCGCCCGGGCGGGGCCCGACTCATCCATTTCCGGCACGCGGATCCGGCACGGCCGCGGCGTCCTTGCCCCTTCAGGGGCGCGGGGGACTGCGCGCTCGGCCACGGAGGTCCCGCACCCCGCGTTGGCGGGGTGCCGCTGCGCCCACCCTGCCCCGCTCCCGGCTCCGCTCGAGCGGGAGGTACCCCCATCGCCCCAGCGGCACGACTGCCCGCAGCGGCGGGGGCCGGCCCTGCGGCGCGACGGGGCGCAGGTGGAGGCACCCCTTCAGGGGCGCGGGGAACTGCGCGACCAGCCACGCACTACCCGCACCCGGCGTTGAAGGGGTGCCGCTGCTCTCGCGTCCCGAGCGCCGCCTACGGCTGCTCGATGCGGCACAGGCAGAAGGGGTGGCCCGCCGGGTCGGCGTAGACGCGGAAGTCCTTCGTCTCCCAGTCCTCCCGGTCCAGCACCTTCGCCCCGAGGGCCAGCACCTTCTCCTCGGCCGCGTCGACCTCCTCCCAGGTCCCGCCCGCGTCGAAGTCGAGGTGGAACTGCTGCGAGTCGTGGTCGGCGCTCGGCCAGGCCGGCGGGGTGAAGCCGGGGGCCCGCTGGAAGGCGAGCCGCGGGCCCGAGGGGACCTGCAGGACCACCCAGTCCGCGTCCTCCGCCTCGGGGGTGCCGCCGGCGACGGCCGCGTAGAAGACGGCCAGCTCATCGGGGTCGGGGCAGTCCAGGACGACACTGCGCAGTCGTGCCACGGGGGCCATCGAATTCCTCCTGGTCTCAGCAGGCACAGAGGCAGAACGGGTGCCCGGCCGGGTCCGCGTAAACCCGGAAGGTGCGCGAGCGGTCCTCCGTGTCCAGCGGCCTGGCGCCCAGCGCCAGCACCTCCTTCTCCGCCGCGTCCAGGTCCTCGACGGTCAGGTCGAGGTGGAACTGCTGGGAGCGGTCGGCCGCGGGCCACCGGGGCGGCACGAACCCCTCGGCCCGCTGGAAGGCCAGCGTCGGGCCGCCGGGCACCTTCAGGTCCACCCAGTCGCCGTCACCCTCGGCCGCGCCGCCCACGACACCGGCGTAGAAGCCGGCCAGCGCGCCCGGGTCCGGACAGTCCAGGACGACGGCGCCCACCTTCGCTACGGACATGACTGCCTCCTCGTGTTACCGCCAAATGCGGTCTGCTGGTAACCGTTACCGCATGCTCCCGCAGTGCCGGTAACGTTGCAAGGGGATGGAGAGAGGTGGCCTCGCGTCATGAGCGGAAGAGCGGCCCCGCCCGGGGGACTGACCCTGGTGCAGGCCCTCGTCAACACGGTGGATCTGGCCGCCGGCCGCGACGCGCTGGACACCCCCGAGGGCCGCGCGCCCTTCGGGCTCACCGAGGACACCGTGGACGCCGCCAGGGAACTGCGCGAGTCCCTGCGGGCCACCCTGCTCGCGCACGCCGGCCACCCCGCCCACGGCCCGGTCACCCCACTCGGCGACCTGCTGGCCCGCGCGCCCCTGGTGGTCACCGTCGACCCCGCCGACGGCTCCGCCGCCCTCACGCCGGTCGACGAGGGGCCGCTGCTCTCCCGGGTCGCCGCCGCCGTCGCCGAGGCGCTCACCGCCGGCACCTGGCAGCGCTTCAAGGCCTGCGAGTCCCCCGCCTGCCACTGGGCCTACTACGACCGCAGCCCCGGCGGACGCGGCCGCTGGTGCTCGATGCAGGTGTGCGGGGCCCGCGCGAAGATGCGCCGGTACCGGGCGAAGCAGGGGTAGCGGCACCGCGTCCGCGCCCCGTGGGGCAGAATGCGACGCGACGCCGGTTCGGCCGACTGAGCCTCGGCCGAACCGGCGTCACCTGTGTCCGGTTCTTCTGTGTCCGGTTCCCCGATCAGGCGCCGGGGCGTCCCATCGCCCGGTAGCGCCAGCCCGCCCGCCGCCAGGCCTCCGGGTCCAGGGCGTTGCGCCCGTCGAGCACCAGCCGGTCGGCCACGACCTCGCCCAGCTCCGCCGGGTCCAGCTCGCGGAACTCCCGCCACTCCGTCAGGTGCAGCACGACGTGCGCACCGCGCACCGCCTCCAGCGCCGAGTCGGCGTACCCCAGCGTCGGGAACAGGCGGCGGGCGTTCTCGATGCCCTTCGGGTCGTACACCGTGACCTGGCCGCCCTGCAGATGGATCTGCCCGGCCACGTTCAGCGCCGGCGAGTCGCGCACGTCGTCCGAGTCCGGCTTGAACGTCGCGCCCAGCACCGCCACCCGCTTGCCCAGGAACGCCCCGCCGCCCAGCGCCTGCCGGGTCAGCTCCACCATCCGGCCGCGCTGGCGCATGTTGATCGAGTCGATCTCCCGCAGGAACGTCAGCGCCTGGTCCGCGCCCAGCTCACCGGCGCGCGCCATGAACGCGCGGATGTCCTTCGGCAGGCAGCCGCCGCCGAAGCCGATCCCGGCCCGCAGGAACTTCCGGCCGATCCGGTCGTCGTAGCCGATCGCCTCCGCCAGCTTGGCGACGTCACCGCCGGTGGCCTCGCACAGCTCCGCCATCGCGTTGATGAACGAGATCTTGGTGGCCAGGAAGGAGTTCGCGGAGGTCTTCACCAGCTCCGCCGTCGGGAAGTCCGTCACCACGAACGGCGTGCCCTCCTCGACCGGCGTGGAGTACACCTCGCGCAGCAGCTTCTCCGAGCGCTCGCTGCGCACACCCACCACGATCCGGTCCGGGTGCAGGGTGTCCTGCACCGCGAAACCCTCCCGCAGGAACTCCGGGTTCCAGGCCAGCTCGGCGTCCGCCCCGGCCGGCGCGTGCTCGGCGAGGTAGGCGGCCAGCCGGTCGGCCGAGCCGACGGGCACCGTCGACTTGCCCACGACCAGCGCGGGGCCCTTCAGATGCGGGGCGAGTGAGGCGATCGCCGAGTCGACGTACGACATGTCGCAGGCGTACTCGCCGTGCCGCTGCGGGGTGTTCACGCAGACGAAGTGGATGTCGCCGAACTCGCCCAGCTCGGCCCAGTCCATGGTGAAGCGCAGCCGGCCGGTCGAGCCCTCGATCCCGGCCACGTGCCGGCGCAGCAGCTCCTCGAGTCCCGGCTCGTACATCGGGACCTCGCCGCGGCGCAGCTTGTCGATCTTCTCCGGCACCACGTCGAGGCCCATCACCTCGAACCCCAGCTCCGCCATGGCCGCCGCGTGGGTCGCGCCGAGATAACCGGTGCCGATCACGGTGATCTTGAGGGCCATGGGTGCTCCAGGGGTCTGCGGCAGGCACGTGCGCGCCCGAGCATATCCGGGGTGCCCGCGGCTTCCCTCCCGGCGGTCCCGCCGCTGTCGCCCAGCTCACCTATCCACGGCCAGGGGGGAGGGCTAACATTTGAGTTACTTAACGGTAGTTAGCGTGATCAGCATCGCAGTGTTTTGGAGCGTGAGAGACCTTGGCCGGATCGGCTGACTTCGACCTGTACCGCCCGTCCGAGGAGCACGACATGCTCCGTGACGCCGTCCGCTCGCTGGCCGAGGCGAAGATCGCGCCGCACGCCGCCGCGGTGGACGAGGAGGCCCGCTTCCCCCGCGAGGCCCTCGACGCGCTCGTCGCGAACGACCTGCACGCCGTGCACGTGCCCGAGGAGTACGGCGGCGCCGGCGCGGACGCCCTCGCCACGGTCATCGTGATCGAGGAGGTGGCCCGCGTCTGCGCGTCCTCCTCCCTCATCCCCGCGGTGAACAAGCTGGGCTCGCTGCCCGTCATCCTCTCCGGCTCCGAGGAGCTGAAGAAGAAGTACATGGGCCCGCTCGCCAAGGGCGACGCGATGTTCTCCTACTGCCTCTCCGAGCCGGACGCCGGCTCCGACGCGGCCGGCATGAAGACCAGGGCCGTGCGCGACGGCGACCACTGGATCCTCAACGGCGTGAAGCGCTGGATCACCAACGCCGGCGAGTCCGAGTTCTACACGGTGATGGCCGTCACCGATCCCACCAAGCGCTCCAAGGGCATCTCGGCCTTCGTCGTGGAGAAGTCCGACGGGGGCGTCTCCTTCGGCGCGCCGGAGAAGAAGCTCGGCATCAAGGGCTCGCCCACCCGCGAGGTCTACCTGGACAATGTCCGCATCCCCGCCGACCGCATGATCGGCGAGGAGGGCACCGGCTTCGCCACCGCGATGAAGACCCTGGACCACACCCGCATCACCATCGCGGCCCAGGCCCTCGGCATCGCCCAGGGCGCCCTCGACTACGCCAAGGGCTACGTCCAGGAGCGCAAGCAGTTCGGCAAGCCGATCGGCGACTTCCAGGGCGTGCAGTTCATGCTCGCCGACATGGCCATGAAGATCGAGGCCGCCCGCCAGCTCACCTACGCGGCCGCCGCGAAGTCCGAGCGCGGCGACAAGGACCTCACCTTCCAGGGCGCCGCCGCCAAGTGCTTCGCCTCGGACGTCGCCATGGAGGTCACCACCGACGCCGTCCAGCTCCTCGGCGGTTACGGCTACACCCGCGACTACCCGGTCGAGCGCATGATGCGCGACGCCAAGATCACCCAGATCTACGAGGGCACCAACCAGGTCCAGCGCATCGTGATGGCGCGCAACCTGCCGTAACGGCGGAAGCAGAACCTCGGGAGGGTGTCCGGCGACGGGCACCCTCCTTCGCTGCGCGGGCCCCCGGCGCCGTCCGGGCCGTGGCCGTCACCTGCGCCAGAACAGGTGGTGCGCCACCCCGCTCGGGCTCGGCACGACCTCCAGGTGGAACCGGTCGAGCAGGTCGTCGGGGGAGTCCCACAGGCGCAGCCCGGAGCCGAGCTTCACCGGCGACACCGCCACGTGCAGGGTGTCGACCAGACCGGCGTCCAGGAACTGCCGTACGGTGCTCACCCCGCCGCCGAGCCGCACGTCCTTGCCGTCCGCCGCCTCGCGCGCCAGCTCCAGCACCGTCCTGGGGTCGCCCTCGACGAAGTGGAACGTGGTGTCGGACAGCGTGACGGACGGACGCGGGTGGTGGGTCATCACGAACACCGGCGTGTGGAACGGCGGCTCGTCCCCCCACCAGCCCTGCCACTCGTGGTCCTGCCAGGGACCGCGCTGGGGCCCGAACTTGTTGCGTCCCATGATCTCCGCGCCGATGTTGTTCGCGAAGTCCCGGGTGAAGTAGTCGTCGACGCCCCGGGTCCCGCCGGGGTCGGTACGGTTCGGCCAGCTCGCGGTCGCGCCGGCCCAGGCGAAGAGCGTGCCGGGGTCCACGTGGCCGAAGGGCCGCTCCAAGGTCTGGTCCTCGCCCGCGCCGACCCCGTCGCTCGAGACGTTGAAGTTCTGCACTCTCAGCAGCTGTGGCACTGTCTCTCCTCACTAGGTGACAGTGTGAGGACTCCCCATGAGGAGAGAACTCATCGCCGCCGGCTCACAGGAAACGCCGGATCGGGGTGACCGCCGCCTCGGCCAGACGCGCGGGCAGCGGACGGCGCCGCCAGCGCTCCGCGTCGATCGGCTCGCTCTGCTTGCGGTCGGCGTCGAAATCGGCGTCGAGCGCCGCGGTGAAGTCCTCGTCGAGGACCGCCAGCATGACCTCCTCGTCGTGCTCCAGGGAGCGGCGGTTGAAGTTGGTGGAGCCGATCAGGGAGCAGACCCCGTCCACCGTGATGATCTTCGTGTGGAGCATGGTCGGCTGGTACTCCCGCACCTCCACGCCCGCGTCCACCAGCGTCTGGTAGTGCTGCCGCCCGGCCAGCAGACAGGCGCGCTGGTCGGTGTGCGGCCCGGGCAGCAGGATCTCCACCCGCACGCCCCGGCGGGCGGCGGCGGCCAGCAGGTCGATGAAGTACGCGTCGGGCGCGAAGTACGCCGTGGACAGCCGGAACCGCTCCCGCGCCGAGGTGATGACCACCCGCAGCAGCGTCTGCATGTCCTGCCAGCCGAAGCTGGCCGAGCCCCGCACCACCTGGACCGTGGCGTTGCCCGGCTGCTCCTGGGAGGTGAAGCGGTCGTGCTCGTCGTACAGCTCGTCGTGGCACTCCGCCCAGTTCTGCGCGAAGGCCGCGGCGATGCCGTCCACGGCCGGGCCCCTGACCTGCACATGGGTGTCCCGCCACTCGTCGGGGTTGCGGGCGTTGCCGCACCACTCGCGGGCGATGCCGACGCCGCCGGTGAAGGCGGTGTGCTCGTCGGTGACCAGCACCTTGCGGTGGCAGCGGTGGTTCTGCCGCATCGGCGACAGCCGGGTGGGCTTGCGGAACCAGGCCACGTGGACGCCCGCGTCCGCCATGGCCTCCAGCAGCCCCGGCTCGATCTCCTTGGCGCCGAAGCCGTCCAGCAGCAGCCGTACCCGCACCCCCGCGCGGGCCCGGTCCGCCAGGGCCTCGGCGAACTCGCGCGCGATGTCGCCCCGCCAGTAGACGAAGGTCATCATGTCGACCGTGTGCTCCGCGGCACGGATGGCCGCCAGCATCGCGGGGAAGATCTCGTCGCCGTTGCGCAGCGGCACGAGCTCGTTGCCCTCGGTCGCCGCGATGCCGATGAGCCGCTCCAGCCGTCTGCGCAGCCTCTTGCGCTCCGTCTGTGGTGTCACGTCCCTCTCCCCTGTGTGTGATGCGACCGCCCCCTCGGCGCCGCGGTCAGGGGCGCCGCCCCTCCTTGTTGCCGCTCCCGGTGCGGTCAAGCAGCGCCGCGTGGTGGTCATGGCCACAGGGGCGTAGGACGGGAGGTGCGGGGACCGACCGCCGGCCCGCGCCGTCCCCTGGGAGGAACCATGACCCAGCAGCAGCCGACCGTCGAACCGCTGAGCAAGGAGATGCAGGACTGCGTCCAGGCGTGCATGGAATGCCACGGCGTGTGCGAGGAGACCATGAGCGCGTGTCTGCAGACGGGCGGTGAGGCCCAGACGCGGATCATGCGGGCGCTCCTGGACTGTTCGGAGATGACCCGCATGTGCGCGGACATGATGATGCGCCGCTCGCCGCTCGCGAACGAGATGTGCATGATGTGCGCGCAGGCCTGCGACCTGTGCGCCGAGGCGTGCATGTCGATGCCGGACGACGAGCGGATGACGCGGTGCGCGGAGTCCTGCCGCCGCTGCTCCGAGACGTGCCGCGCGATGGCGGGCGCCCCGATGTGACCGACCGCGCCGGACGTGCGCGAGGGCACCCCCGCGGGGGTGCCCTCGTTCGGTGCCGTCCGGGGAGTCAGTTGCCCTTGACAGTGACCTTCTCGTCGTTGTTCAGCTGGTTGACCAGCTGCTTCACCTTCTCCTTGTCCCACAGCAGGTTGCTGCCGGTGGAGCCGGAGATCGGCATGTTCATCGACGTGCCGTCGCCGCCGCTGACGCCCTTCATCGACCAGAACATGTCGGCCAGGTCGAACAGGCCCATGTCCTCGTCGACGATCAGGGAGTCCAGGCCGGCGCCCATGGTCGGGTACAGCTTGAAGGGGTTGAGCACGGTGCTCGGGGTCGCCACCTGGCTCGCCAGGGCGGACAGGAACTTCTGCTGGTTCTTGGTGCGGTCCAGGTCGGAGCCGGCCAGGGCGTAGCGGGTGCGGACGAAGGCGAGCGCCTCCTCGCCGTTCAGGGTCTGCTTGCCCTTCTTGAGGTCGGCGCCGGACTTGGTGTCCTTGATGTCCTGCGGGATGTCGATCTCCACGCCGCCGACCGCGTCCACGATGTTCGCGAAGCCGCCGAAGCCGATCTCCACGTAGTGGTCGATGTGCAGCCCGGTGTTGAACTCGACCGTGCGGACCAGCAGCTCGGGGCCGTCCTCGGCGTAGGCGGCGTTCAGCTTCACCTGCCGGCCGGTCCCGGGGTAGGTCTTGCCCGACTCGGAGCCCTTGAAGGTGGGGATCTCCACGTTCGAGTCCCGGGGGAGGGATATCAGGGTCGGGCCGTTGTCCCCGGTGTGCAGGATCATCACCGAGTCCGTGCGCTTGCCGTCGGCGGAGCCGGTGTGCAGCTTCTTCTTGTCCTCGGCGGTCAGCCCCTCGCGGCTGTCGGAGCCGACGATGAGGTAGTTGGTGCCCTGGCCCTTCTCGGGCCGCTCGATCACCTTCGACAGGTCGACCTCGCGGTTGAGCTTGGAGTCGGCCCAGAAGTACGTCGCGACGGTCGTGACGAACAGCACGGTCACCAGGGTGATCGCCGTCCACTTGATACGACGGCGCCAGTCCGGGGCGGGGCGCTGCGGGCCGTGGCTGTCACCGCCGCCGTGTCCGCCGGCGCCGCCGTAGACCTGGCCGGTGTTGTAGCCGCTGTCGTAGCCGCCGCCGTGTCCGCTGCCGTCGACGTAGTTGGGCTGCTGCGGTACGCCGCCGTAGGCGCCCTGCCCGGGAGGGGCCGGCTGTCCGCGGCGGACCTGCCGCATGACACGGGCACCCTCGGGCTGTGCGCTCCCGCTCCCGCGTCCGTAGCGGCCGCCGCGGTTGTCGTCGGACCATGCCTCGGGCCAGTCATTCATGGGAGACAGTGTGCAGGTCCGGGTGGTGGGCCATACAAGGGTCGTCGGAAAATCAGGGCACCGCTGTTGCGAAGCTGACACAAATCGGGCCTCTGTCACCGCCGTACAAGCCGGTTGTCACCAGCGCATAAGGTGGAGGCCATGACAGACCAGGCCCCTGCCGTGCCCATGGACAGTCCGGAGATTCCGGGCAAGCCCGTCTCGGCGTCCCGCACCACGCTCAGCCACATCATGACGCACAACGACACCAACCTTCTGGGCACCGTGCACGGTGGGGTGATCATGAAACTGGTCGACGACGCGGCGGGCGCCGTCGCCGGCCGGCACTCCGGGGGGCCGGCTGTGACCGCGTCCATGGACGAGATGGCGTTCCTGGAGCCGGTCCGCGTCGGTGACCTGGTCCATGTGAAGGCCCAGGTCAACTGGACCGGGCGGACCTCTATGGAGGTCGGCGTGCGGGTGCTGGCGGAGCGCTGGAACGAGTCGGCGCCGGCCACGCAGGTCGGCTCGGCCTACCTGGTCTTCGCGGCCGTGGACGCCGACGGCAAGCCGCGCCGGGTGCCGCCGGTCACACCGGAGACCGAGCAGGACCGCCGCCGCTACCAAGAGGCCCAGATCCGCCGCACCCATCGCCTGGCCCGCCGCCGAGCCATCATGGACCTCCGCGCGAAGCGAGCCGCGGAAGGCTTCGAGGACTGACACCCTCGACCCACCCGAGCCCGCCCGGAGGCCGGGCCCTGACTCGCCGGCCCGGGGCCTTGAGAACCGGCCGGTGCTGTCCGGCACCCCGACCCAGGCACGCCAGGCCCCCGACCGGCCGTGGACCGAGGGCTCGGAACCCGCCGGTGCTGTCCGGCACCCCGACCCAGGCCCACCCGGCCGCCGGCCGGGGACGCGGCAGATCGCAGGGCGTTCGCCGTCAGGGCAAGGGCGGCGGCCGGACCCCGCCGGAGCGGACCGGCCGGAGCCCACGCCCTACCGGGCCGCCCGCTGGTCCGGGGACCTGACAGTCCACCACGCGGTGCGACGACCCAGGGCAAGGCGTCCGCAGGGCGAGGCTCGGGAGTCCGTCAGGGCCTCAGGCAGCCGTCGGGCAAGCGCCCTGCCTCACCGGGGCGCTTGCGTGTCGCGCCGGGCCCGCCGCCCGCGTCGGGCGGGGTGAGCTCCGCCCGCGAGCGGGGCGACATACCTGCCGGGACGGAACCCGGTCGCCGGCCTGCGGGGCTGTCCGGCGCCCGGGGCCGCGCCGCCGGGCTGCCGGCCCTCGGGGCGGGGCCCGGAGCCCGCCCGGGCGGGGTGGGCGGGCTCGACTCAGAAGGCTGCTCGTCTGCCGGGACGGAACCCGGAGCCCCGCCCGCCGGGGCGCCCTGCGGGCGGGGCTCCGCCCACGTGGTCGAAGAGGGGATCCGCCCATGGCGGGGTTCACGAGCAGCTGACCTCGTCGCCTCTCACCACGCCCAGTTCGCCCTGGCCCGGGTCCTGGGCGCGGACCTTCTGGACCTTCTCGAAGTCGGTGCCCGCGATCACCTTCAGGGTGGCGCCCTGGCCCTTCACCGCGCGCAGCTCGCTGCCGGGCAGCGCCGTCGCGAGAGACTTCGCGGAGCGGTCCCAGCGGGGGTCGTAGGCGACGACCGTGCGCCGCACGTCCTGCTGGTCCGCGTTGACGGGGGCCTTGGTGGTGGCGAAGCCGGTCGCCGCCAGGGCCGCGTCCACGCGGCGGCCGAGGCCCGGGGTGCGGGTGCCGTTCTCGACCTGCACCCGGATCTGCCGGGGGTCCACCGGCACCCGCCGGGCCGCGTCGGGCGCGGGGCGGGTGGACAGCGGCTGGTCCCGGCGCAGCGCGTCGAAGATGTGCTCGGCCTTGTCGGCGTCCCACTTCAGGGTCGAGCCGACGCCCTTCACGGCGTACCCCATCGTCGCGACCGGCACGGTGGTGAACTCGGACGACGACGGCGAGAAGTTCCGCATCGCCCGGCCCAGGTCGAGCAGCTCGCCGGTGCCGAACCCCTCGTCCGCGCGGACCGACCCCAGCACGGAGCGGGTGACGTCGCGGAACCGCATCGGGTTCAGCAGGATCCCGGACGAGGTGGCCCGGTCCACGAGCGCCGCGAGGAACTGCTGTTGGCGCCGCATCCTGCTGAGGTCGGAGGCGCCGTCGACGTGCCGGGCGCGGACGTACTGCAGGGCCTCGCCGCCCTTGAGGGTGTGCCGGCCGGCGGGCAGGTCGAGGCCGGTCTGGCTGTCCTTGAGCCGCTGGTCGGTGCAGATCTCCACACCGCCGACCACGTCGACGGTCTTCATGAAGCTGGTGAAGTCGACCTCCAGGTAGTGGTCGATCTTCACCCGGGTCATCTTCTCCACCGTCCGCACGGTCAGCTGCGGCCCGCCCTCCGCGTACGCGGCGTTCAGCTTGAGCGCGTGCCCCCTGTGCTGCTTGCCGCTGACCCGGTCGGTGTGCGGCGGGGTCTCCGCGTAGGAGTCGCGCGGCAGGCTGACGACGCTGGCCCGGTCCCGGTCCTCCGAGATGTGCACGATCATGATTGTGTCCGTGCAGTGGCAGGGCGCCCCGCCGAGCCGGTACCTCTCGCGCTCCTCCTTGCCGACGCTGTCCCGCCCGTCCGTGCCGACCAGCAGGATGTTCATGCCGTGACCGGCCCGCGGGCGGTTCTTCATGTCGCGGAACGGGTCGACCCGGGCGATGTCGTCGTCGAGTCCGCTGAGCAGCGCGTGCCCGATCCCCGCGGAGGCGAGCACCACGACCGACAGCGCGGTGACCGTCCGCATCACCCAGCGCGGCCTGCGCCGCGGGGGAGCGGGCGGGCGCGGTCCCGGGCGGGGCGGCCTCGCCGGACGCCGGTCGGGCGTTCGGGGCCGGGGGGAGCGCGGCGGCGTGGGCAAGGGGGCACCTCCGGACGACGGCCGAGCGTGGAATCGTGAGCACCGTAGGCCGATACGATCTGCGGCCCTCCGCACAGCACCCCGGCACGCGCAGACGTGTCCCCCGTTCGCGGTAACGTGAGGCACCTATGAACGCCAATGCCGACGTGCGGCTCCCCGCCGTTTCCGTGATCATGCCCGTCCTCAACGAGGAGCGGCATCTGCGCGGCGCCGTCCGCGCCATCCTCGCCCAGGAGTACGCCGGCGAGATGGAGGTCGTGATCGCCCTCGGTCCGTCCACGGACCGCACGGACGAGATCGCCGCCGAGCTCGTGGCCGAGGACCCGCGGGTGCACACCGTGCCCAATCCCACCGGCCGCACCCCGGCCGCCCTCAACGCGGCGATCAAGGCCTCGCGCCATCCGGTCGTGGTCCGCGTCGACGGGCACGGGATGCTCTCCCCGAACTACATCGCCACCGCCGTGCGGCTCCTGGAGGAGACCGGCGCGCAGAACGTGGGCGGCATCATGCACGCCGAGGGCGAGAACGACTGGGAGCACGCCGTCGCCGCCGCGATGACCTCGAAGATCGGCGTGGGCAACGCCGCCTTCCACACCGGCGGCCAGGCGGGCCCCGCCGAGACCGTGTACCTGGGCGTGTTCCGGCGCGAGGCGCTGGAGCGGCAGGGCGGCTACAACGTGGAGTTCATCCGCGCCCAGGACTGGGAGCTGAACTTCCGCATCCGTGAGGCGGGCGGCCTGATCTGGTTCTCGCCGGAACTGAAGGTGTCGTACCGGCCGCGCCCGTCCGTGCGGGCGCTCGCCAAGCAGTACAAGGACTACGGCCGTTGGCGGCACGTGGTGGCCCGCTACCACTCCGGGTCCATCAACCTGCGCTACCTCGCCCCGCCGACCGCGGTGTGCGGGATCGCGGCCGGGATCGTGGTGGGCGCGGCGCTCACCCCGTGGGGCTTCCTGGTTCCCGGCGGCTACCTCGCGGCGATCGTCGCGGGGTCCATACCCGCCGGCAAGGGGCTGTCGCTCAAGGCGCGGCTGCAGATCCCGGTGGCCCTGGCCACCATGCACATGTCGTGGGGCTGGGGCTTCCTGACCAGCCCGCGCTCGCTGGCCAAGAAGGTCATCGCTTCCCGGCGTCCCGCCGTCCACGCGGACACCCAGGCGGCCTGAGGCTCGCACCCGGCACCTCGACCGGTACATCGAAGGCCCCTTCCCGCGACCGGGAAGGGGCCTTCGTGGTCACCAGCTGAAGTTCGGGTCGACGTGCATGCACGCCTCGTCGTCGGCCCCGTTGAGCGCCTGCGCCGACTCGGGCGTGGTGTCGTCCTCCTCGGGCGCCTCGTACCGCGTGCCCTCGCGCCAGTCCGCGCCCACCAGCAGCGTCACACCGGACACGTCGGTGGACCGCTCCACCGCGTCCGCGGGGACGCCGAGGACCGCGGCGACCCGGCGGGCGTCGCCCTCCAGGTCGGCGCTCGGGTAGCGCACCACCGTCCGCTCCGCGCTGAGGGCGCTCGTGGTGTCGGCGGTGGCCTGGACGAAGCCCTTGTCCTTCAGCACCCCGGCGACGGTGCTCGCCCGTCCGGAGGCCGGCGCGAGGGTGTCGGTGCGGGTGCCGTTGCGGACCTGTACGGCGATGGCGGCGTCGGCGGCGGCCGGATCGGCGGGCGGCCTCTCCACGGCCGGCTTCGGCTTGGCGTCCCTGCCGTCCAGGGCGATGTCCTCGCGCACCAGCCGGAACAGCTTCTCGGCGTCCTCGGTGGGCTCCACACGGGCGCCGACGTACCGGTTGGGCATCGTGGTCATGGTGATGCGTTCCGGCTCGACCTTGCGCAGCTCGGTGCTCAGGTCGTAGAGCTTCTTCACCGTGTCGAGGCCGGGGTCGACGGTGAGCGCCCGGGTGGCCTCCTCGGCCAGCCGGCGCAGGTTGTTGGGGCTGCTCAGGGTGGCGTTCTCCCGCAGCCGGCGGGCCAGCGAGTTCATGTACATGTGCTGGGCCTTGGCGCGGGCGAGGTCGCTGCCGTCCTCGAAGCCGTACCGGGTGCGCAGCCACTGCAGGGCCTGCTCGCCCTTGACCGGGTGGGTGCCCTTCGCCAGCTTCAGCCCGGAGCCGTGCCCCTGGCCGTCACGCGAGTGGACGTTGGCGTCGACGCACACCGGGACGCCGCCGACCGCGTCGGCCATGGCCACCACGCCGGCGAAGTCCACCATGACGAAGTGGTCGATGTGGATGCCGGTGAGCTTCTGCCAGGTGGCCACGGTGCAGCCGGGACCGCCGTGCCCGAGGCTCTCGTTGGCCATCCGGCGGCCCTCGCTCGCCGGGTACACCGTCCCGTCGTCCGGGTCGGTGCACTTGGGGAGGTGCAGCAGGGTGTCGCGCGGCATGCTGATCACCGACATGTTGCTGCGGTCGGCGGACAGGTGCACCAGCATCTGCACGTCCGCGAGCGGCGTCGAGCCGAACGTCTCGCGGGCGCCGCCGAGTTCCTGGTTGGCCTCGGAGTCCCGCGCGTCACTGCCGATGAGCAGGATGTTCAGCGGGGTCTGTCCGGCCGCGTTGGGTGTCGGCTCCGCGACCTTGGCGTCGCCGAGGTTGAGCGGGTCCTTCTTGATGTTGTCGTTCAGCTGCCGGTAGTACAGGTAGCCCGCACCGCCGGCCGCGAGTATCAGCAGCGCGAGGACCGCGGCCGACCACTTCAGGATCCGGCGGCCGCGCCGCGGACGGGGGCCCGCGTCGTCGGCGGGCGGCGCGTCGTCGGTGGCCGGTTCCTGTCCCTCGTCACCGGCCGTCTCCCGCGTGGCGTTCTGCGTCACTGCCCCCGTCCTTCCCACCCCTGGAAACACCTCGCTCCGACAAGCAGGCCCGCCCTGCGTCCTGTTAGACGCATGAAGGGCCCGTCAGTTGCCCCGGGGAATCCCTCGATTTCCCCAAGGCGCGGCCGGCGTCGGCGTTCCCGCGGACCCCGCGACCGTTACCAGCGGTAGGGCGCGTAGACGTTCATGCAGGCGCCCTTCTCGGCCGCGTTGAGGGAGTCGACGTCGGCCGGCAGGTCCCCCGCCTTCGGCGGTTCCTGCCGCGGATACGTGGCGCCCTCACGCCAGTCCGCACCGACCACCACCGTGACGCCCGCGACGTCGGCGGACCGGCGCACCGAAGTCATCGGAACGCCCAGCGACTTGGCGACCCGCTGGGCGTCCCCCTGGAGATCGGCGGTCGGATAGCGCACCACGGTCCGCTCCTCGGCGAGGGCGGGCGAGGTGTCCCGCACGGCCCGGGTGAAGCCCCTCGCCGCCAGCTCCTGCGCGATCGCGCCCGCCCGGCCGGTGACCGGGCCCTCGGTCGATGAGCGGGTGGCGTTGCGCACCAGCACCTCGATCCGGTCGTCCGGGGCGGAGGGGTCCGCGGTCCGCACCTGGCGGGCCGTCTTCCCACCGCCGTTCTGCGCGGTCTTGCCGCCCTTCTTGTCGAAGGACACGTCGTCGCGGAGCATGGCCCACATCCGCTCGGCGCTCTCCCCGGCCGGGAGCAGGTGGTTGACGTTCTGCGGGTCCGCGACGGTGGGCAGCGTGGTCATGGTGATGCGGTCCGGCGGCACCGTCTTGAGCTGCATCGCCAGGTCGTACAGCTTCTTCACCGAGCCGATCTCCTCGGAGACCCGCAGCGACTTGGTGGCCGCCTCGGCGAGGTCGGTGAGCCGGCCGGTGTCGGTGAAGACGTTCTGGCCGCGCAGCGTGCGGATCATCGAGTTCATGTACATGCGCTGCGCCCGGGTGCGCAGGATGTCGCTGCCCCACGCGTGCCGGGTGCGCAGCCACTGCAGCGCCTCGACGCCCTCCACCTTGGTCGTCCCGGCCCGCAGCTTCAGCCCCGAGCCGCCGGGCACGCCGGGCAGCGGCCGGTCCCAGACGTTCTGGTTCACGCAGACGTCGACCCCGCCGACGGCGTCGGCCATCCGCACCACGCCCGCGAAGTCGATGGTCATCCAGTGGTCGACATAGACGCCGGTGAGGTTCTCCCAGGTGGCCAGCGTGCAGCCCGGACCGCCGCGGGCGAGCGAGGTGTTGATGATGTCGTTGGCCGCCGGGTACGTCGTCCCGGTGTCCGGGTCGGTGCACTTGGGGATGTCGACCCGGGTGTCGCGCGGGATGCTCACCACGGCCGCGCTCCTGCGGTCGGCGGCGAGGTGGATCAGCATCTGCACGTCGCCCAGTGGCGGGTTGCCGCGGGTGTCCCGGCCGCCGCCGAGCTCGACGTTGGCCTCGGAGGCGCGGCTGTCGGAGCCGATCAGCAGGATGTTCACGGGCCTCTGCCCGGCCGCGTTGGGCTCGGACCGCCGGGCCTTGGAGTCGCCGCTGCTGCGCTCGCCCTTGACCAGGTTGTCGTTGAGGTGGTCGTAGTACAGGTACCCGGCGCCGGCCGTGCCGAGTATCAGCACCGCCAGGGTCGTCGCCGACCAGCGCAGGACCCGCCGGCCCCGTCCGCCGCGCGGCCTGCCGTGGTCTCCTCCCGGGCCGTCGCCGTCCTCCGGGGCGTGCCGCCGCCCCTCGGAACGGCCCCCGTCCGGCGGGCCGGACCGGCGCGGGGCGCCGTCCGGCCGTGCCCCCTCCTCGTGCACATCGCTACGCGTCATCGTGAGGTCTCCCCACCCCTGGACATGGAACGGGCCCGTCCGCGCCCTGTAGGACGCGAGACGGGCCCGTCAGGTGCCTACTCGGCGCACACGACCTTGTCGGCCGTGGACTTGTTGGCGCCGTCGGGCACCTTGGCCGTGGGCGCGCTGATCTTGACGCCCGCGCCCTTGAAGTCCTTGCCGAGGGTCAGCGTCATCGAGGGCAGGCCCTGGGCGTTGGTGACGCTCTCGCCCGGCTTCATCGCCGACCCGGACAGGCCCATGATGTCGGCCAGCCGACGCGCCTGGTCCGCCTGGTCGGGGGCGTACTCCAGGGTGGTCCTCGCCAGTTGCGCAGGCGCGTTGCCCGCGTTCTCCGACTTGCCGACGCCCTGCTCGACCTGGAGCCAGCGCAGGGTCCCCTGGGCGCTTCCGGAGGGCGCGCCGCCGTTGAGGATGCGCACCCGCACCTCGGACGCCGGGGCCTTCTCGCCCTTGAGGCGGGCGGCGACGGCGGCCTTCTCCTTCTTCTGCTGCTGCTTGACCTCGGTGAACGACACGTCGTTGCGGATCATGTCGAAGACCTGCGGTGCCTCCGCCTCGTTGAGGACGACGGTCGCCTTGACCTTCTCCGCCGGGTTGTCGAGGACCGGGATCGTGGCGAACGTCAGGTTCTTGACGTTCAGTTTGCCCAGTTCCAGACCGAGGTCCTTGAGCTTGTTGATGCTGTTCAGCTGGGAGTCGACGGTGAGCGCCTTGGTGCCCGCCTCGGCCAGCTTGAGCATCTTCGACGGGCTGGTGAGCGTGTCGTTCGACTTCAGCTCCCGCATCAGCGCGCTGAGGAACTGCTGCTGCAGCCCGATCCGGCTCAGGTCGCCGCCCAGACCCACCGAGTGCCGGGTGCGGACGAACGCCAGCGCCTGCTCGCCCTCGATCCGGTGCGTGCCCTTCGGCAGCTTCAGGTGCGAGTCGGGGTCGTCGATGTCCTTGCCCAGACACACCTCGACGCCGCCGACCGCCGAGGTCAGCGTCTTCACCGCGTTGAAGTCCGCCACCATGAAGTTGTCCGGCTTGACGCCGGTCAGCTCGGTCACGGTCCGCATGGTGCAGCTGGGCGTACGGCCGCCCTGGCCGAGGCTGGTGTTGAAACGGACGCCGGTGGAGCCGGGGATGACCTTCTGGCTGCCGTCCTCCTGCTCGGTCGGGCAGTCCGGGACGTCGACTATCAGGTCGCGCGGGATGCTCAGCGCGGTCGCGTTGGAGCGGTCCTTGGACACGTGCAGCAGGATCGTGGTGTCGGCGTGGCCCTCGCTGCCCTTGTCGCCGTAGCCCTCGTTGCCCGCGCCGGTGCGCTTGTCGGTGCCGATCAGCAGGATGTTGATGGCCTGGTCCTTCTTGAAGCCACCGGTGCTCGCGCCGTCGTCCGACACGGACGTGATGTTGTCGTTCAGGTGCTCCAGGTACAGGTAACCGGCCACGCCCGTGCCGAGCACCAGGAAGGCCAGGGTGCCGCTGCCCCACAGCAGGACCTTCTTCGCCTTCTTGTTCTTCTTCGCCGGCCGACGACCGCGACGGCCGGGCGGCGGCTCCTCCGGCGCACCCCGGCGCCGGCGCTGCGGCGGCACGTCCCGCCCGGGCGCCTCACGCTCGGGTGAGGGGCGGCCGGGGCTCTCGGGGGTCTGCTCGGGCGACGCCGAACGGGGCCGCGCATTTCCCGCACCCGGGGGCCGGGGCCCACGCGGAGAGGGAATGGGCGACTGCGGTGCGGAAGGGCTCAGTCGCAGTTCGTATTCGCCGGTGCTCGGATTGAGTACCCACTGGTCTGCGGGATCGATGTTCTCTCCCCGCCCACGGCCTTGCGCGTCCACGGTCGCTCGAATCCTCCGTCGGGGCCACGCGGCGCCTTTCCCCTCCCAGGCGCTCGGGTCTCGGTCACACAGTGCGGGATCTCAGGACGGACCTGAAGGAACGGGCGCACCGGATGGCTCACACTAACGGGCCCGATCGGCCCTGAGCGACGTCGGTGACATATTCCACGCCCTCACAAGGGGCATTCCACCCATTTCCGTGGACAGGAGTTCGGAGTCTGTGAGTTCCCTTTGGGTTTCTTTTACGCGCAGCTGTCCTCGGCGGCCGTGTTCCCGGAGAACGTCGGTGCCGGGGAGCTGCTCCGCGACGGCGCCCTTGTTTCCTTTTGCGTGGCCTTTTGCTCACCGTGCGTATTCACGCTCACGGGTTCGTCCTTGCGCAGGCGCTCGAACAGTTCCCCGGCGGCGGGCTGGGCGAGCTGGTCCCGATTGACGTCCCCGGCATACGACTCCCGCGGCACGGTGAGGAATTGCACCCCTTCCGTGGGGATGTCGCGCAGTCCTCGTACGAGTTCGTACAAGCCGCGCAAGCTGGCCAGCTCGGGGTCCGTGGTCAGTGACGAGGTGGCCGCGTCCAGCAGGGGATACAGCTTCACCGGATTCAGCAGGACGCCGTTGCTGCGGACCTTGTTCACCAGCGCGCCGAGGAACCGCTGCTGGCGCTCGATGCGGCCGGTGTCGCTGCCGTCCCCGAGCGTCTTGCGGGCGCGGACGTAGCCGAGCGCCTGTTCCCCGTCGAGGGTCACCCGCCCCGCCGGGAGGTGCAGGTGGGCGTCCTTGTCGTCTATGGGCTCGCGCAGGCACACCTCGACACCGTCCACCGCGTCGACCATGTCCTTGAAGCCCTGGAAGTCGACGACGACGTGATGGTCCAGGCGGATGTCGGTGAGCTTCTCGACGGTGCGGACGGTGCAGGCCGAGCCGCCCACCTCGAAGGCGGCGTTGAACTGCGCGAACATCGGCGCCGAACGGGAACCGTCGGGACGGCGGCAGCCGGGCACGTCCACCATCAGGTCCCGCGGTATCGACACCGCGGTGGCGTTCTTCCGGCCCGCCGACAGGTGCAGCAGGATCACCGTGTCCGAGCGCTCGGTCCCCGGGTCGTGCCCGTAGCGGCCGTTCTCCGCGCCCGCGCGCGAGTCCGAGCCGATCAGCAGGAGGTTCAGGGCGTCCTTCACCAGCGCGGTGGGCCGGTCCTTCTCGTACCGGGCGAGCTCGGCCGCCGCCGCCTCGTCCGGGGTGATGTTCCCCTCCAGCTTCATGTACACCGCCCACCCGGCGGCCGCGCCGCCCACCAGCGCGAGGGAGACGGCGATGCCGGTGCCCCATACCCAGCGCCGCCGGCGCCGGCGGGCCAGGCCGCGCCCGCTCGGCGAGGAGCCGGTGCCCGAGCCGGGGCCCTGGCCGGGGGTGCGCCCCGGCGGTTCCTGCCCCTCGGGGGAGGTGCCTGCGGTGTCGCTCATGCCGGGTCCACCCCTCCCTGCGTACGACGTACGGGCCGGGACGGCGCACGGGTGCGTGCTGCGTGCCGCTCCCTACGACGATGACGCGAACGGGGGAGCGGCGGGGGGTGATGCTGCGCCGAACGGGTGAGGTGGGGCGGGCGGCGGGCCCGGATCGGGCGGGGCCCGTCCGGGGTGGGTGGGTCAGCGGGAGATGACCGTGACCCGTTCGCTCTCCACCCTCTTGTCCAGGGCGTCGGCGCCGAGCCGGTCCAGGTTCCGGCACAGCACGACGGAGCCGCCGGTCGCCAGCGGGGCGTACAGCCCCGCGTTGAGCCCCTCCCACGTGTCGTACGGCAGCCCCGACAGGATCCGCGAGGCGGGGCCGGTCAGGCCGAGCTCCGGCGCCTCGGCCCGGGCCCGCTCCACGACCTCCGCCCCGGTGAACTCCCGGCCCGCCACGATCAGCGCCGGCTCCTCCGGGTCGACGGGCGCGTACGGCACGAACCGGTCGCCCTGGCCCGGCACCTCCACGGCGTAGTCGGCGAAGCCCTCCGGCGGCTGCGGGAAGCGCCCGCCGAGTGGCCGCAGCGCCAGCGCGATCCGGGGGCCGGAGCAGGCGCGGGCGGCCTCCAGCGTCTCCGGCTCGGGGCCGCTCACCACCACGTCCGCGGCGGACGGGTCACCGGCCACGTCCGCGACGACGCCCACCGACGCGCACGCCAGCAGCCACACCGCGGTCTGCCAGTGCGCCGGCAGCAGGAGGGTCACCCGGTCGCCGGGTTCGACGGACAGTTCGTCCTGGAGCAGGTTCGCGGTCTTGGCCACCCAATTGGCGAAGGTGGCCACGGACAATTCGACGCGCTCGCCCGTGGCGTCGTCGTAGAAGGTCACCAGGGGGCGTCCCGGGTCCGCGGCGAGCGCGGAACTCAGCAGGTCGGCAGGGGTGCGGTCGGTGGCGTTCACCCGCGCAAGGGTACGCGGCCCCGGCCGAGCGCATCCTCCGCGCGGGTCAGGCGCGGGCACCGGTTCGGGGGAACGGCAGCCGACAGGCCGTCACATGCCCGATGGACAGATTTGTCTGACTATGTCCAAGCTCAGGGGCATGCGTGGAATCCTTGCTTCCTCAATCGGCGTCACCTGCGCCGCGGCCCTCGCCCTCCCGCTCGCCCCGCCCGCCGTCGCGTCGGCCGAGAGACCGGCGCCGACAGCGGACGCGGCCACGCGGGCGGCGATGAGCTCCAGTACCTCCAACGTCCCCGAGGTCCCCGGCAGTACCCAGTCGCTGCCCCTGGGGCCCCTCACCCACGACCGTGCCTCCGGCGCCGTGCTCGGCCTGGCGCCGCGGGCCGTACGGAACTTCTCCCTCCTCGGTGTCGTCTGGGACGACCCCTCCGCCGCCCTGCACGGCCGGGTGCAGGTCCGCACCCGTGCAGCCTCCACCGGGGAGTGGTCCGACTGGCAGGACGTCGAGACCCACTACACCGAGCACGGGGCGGACCCAGACTCCGCGGAGGCCGCCTCCGGACGGGTACGGGGCGCCACGGCACCGCTGTGGGTGGGCGAGTCGGACGGCGTCGAGGTGCGGGTGCGGCCTGAGACCGGTGAGCCGGAGAGCGGTGAGCCGGAGACCCGTGAGCCGGCGGGTGATGCGCCGGAGCCGGACGCGGAGGCGGGCGACGTGGACCCGGTCGACGTGGGTTCAGGTGACTCGGGCTCAGGCGCGGTCGGGGCGGGTGAGGCCGGGGCCGGTGGCGGCGAGGCTCCCGCGCTGCCCACGGGGATGCGGCTCGACCTCGTCGACCCCGGCGACGCGGAGCCGGCCGAGGCCGTTCCTTCCGGCAGCGGCGCCGAGGCGCCCCGTACCGGCGTCATGACCGCCGAGGCGAAGGCCGCCTCCGCCGCCAACTCCGACATCGTGCCGCTCGGCGCCACCGAGATCCCGATGCTGACCGCCGAGGAGACCCGGCGGGAACTCGTCACCCTGCGCGGCTCCGAACTGACCGAGCAGCAGCAGGCCGACGCGCACATCGGGCCCCGCCCCTCCATCGTCACCCGGCGAGGCTGGGGAGCCGACGAGAGCCTGCGCGAGAAGAACTTCTCGTACACGAGCAAGGTCAAGGCGGCCTTCGTGCACCACACCGCGTCCGGCAACAGCTACTCCTGCTCGCAGGCGCCGTCCCTGATCCGCGGCTTCTACCGCTACCACACCAAGAGCCTGGGCTGGCGGGACATCGGCTACAACTTCCTCGTCGACAAGTGCGGCCGGATCTACGAGGGCCGGGCCGGCGGCGTGGCGAAGGCCGTCAAGGGCGCCCACACCCTCGGGTTCAACACCAAGACCACCGGCATCGCCGTCATCGGCTCCTACGGCTCCAAGAAGCCGTCGTCCAAGGCGGTGAAGGCCGTCGCCCGGCTCACCGCCTGGAAGCTGGGGCTGTACGGGATGAACCCGAAGGCCAAGACCACGCTGACGTCCGGCGGTGGAAACCTGTACGCGAAGGGCAAGAAAGTGAAGATGAAGGTGATCTCCGGTCACCGGGACGGGTTCAACACCTCCTGCCCCGGGGGGAAGCTGTACAAGAAGCTGAGCAGCGTGCGCTCCAAGGCGGCCGGATACCAGGGCCGCTGAGGCGGGCCGGCCGCTCCTCTCCTGCCGGGGACGGTCTGCATACACTGGCCGGCCGAAAGACAGTTCGGCCGGTCCCGGCAGGAAGCAGAGACGACAGGTGACAGAAGCGATCCTCCTGGTCGGCGGCAAGGGCACGCGGCTGCGCCCGCTCACCGTGCACACGCCCAAGCCCATGGTCCCGGCGGCCGGGGTGCCGTTCCTCACGCACCAGCTCGCGCGGGCGCGCGCGGCGGGCGTGGAGCACATCGTGCTCGCCACGTCCTACCTGGCCGAGGTCTTCGAGCCGCACTTCGGCGACGGGTCGGCGCTGGGGCTGCACATCGAGTACGTCACGGAGGAGGAGCCGCTCGGGACGGGCGGCGCCATCCGCAACGTCGCCTCGCGGCTGCACTCGGGGCCGGACGAGCCGGTGCTGGTGTTCAACGGGGACATCCTCACGGGGCTGGACATCCGGGCGCTGGTGCGGACGCACGAGACCTCGGGGGCCGACGTCTCGCTGCATCTGACGCAGGTGACCGACCCGCGCGCGTACGGGCTGGTGCCGACGGACGGGACCGGGCGGGTGCTGGCGTTCCTGGAGAAGCCGCAGACGCCGGAGGAGATCGTCACCGACCAGATCAACGCGGGGGCGTACGTGTTCCGGCGGTCGGTCATCGACACGATCCCGGCGGGGCGGGTGGTGTCGGTGGAGCGGGAGACGTTCCCGGGGCTGCTGGCGGCGGGGGCGCATCTTCAGGGGATGGTCGACTCGACGTACTGGCTGGACCTCGGGACACCGGCGGCGTTCGTGCGGGGGTCGGCGGACCTGGTGCTCGGGAAGGCGCCGTCGCCGGCCGTGCCGGGGCGGTGCGGGGACCGGCTGGTGCTGCCGACGGCGCGGGTGGCGCCGGACGCGAAGCTGGCGGGCGGGACGGTGGTGGGTGAGGGCGCGTTCGTGGCGGAGGGCGCGCGGGTGTACGGCTCCACGATCCTGCCGGGTGCGGTGATCGAGCCGGGCGCGGTCGTCACGGACTCGCTGATCGGGACGCGGGCGCGGGTGGGGGAGCGGTCGGTGCTCACCGGTGCGGTCATAGGGGACGGGGCGGTCGTGGGGGCGCGGAACGAGCTGCGGGAGGGCGTGCGGGTGTGGTGCGACGCGCGGATCCCCGCGGGGGCGGTCCGGTTTTCCTCGGACCAGTAGCGGGGCTGCGGCGGCCGGTGGGGGTCGCGGTGTGACGCCTGCGGCGCAGGGTTCTGTGCGGTGGGGGTTGCTGTAGCGCCCACGGTTCGGTGGGTGGTGCGGGGTCGCGGTGGGGGTGGTCGTCCTCGGTCTGGCGCGATGAAGTGTGCTTACGGAGTGCGGGGCGCTGACGCGCCAGCCGCTGCGGGCGCCCACCCCCACCCCGCCCCCTCCCCGCCGTACGCGGCCACATCAACGCCGTGGCGGGCCATCGCCCTCCGCCGCCGCGGGCGCGCGGCCGGACGGCGGCCGCCAGCTGCGGGCAGTCGTGCCGCCTGGGGCGGCACGGGTGGGCGCGGCGGCACCCCGGAAGCGCCGGGCCGCGCGAACTCCCCCCCGGCCCCCACCCACGCCGGGTGACGGGGGAGGTAACGGGTGCACAGCACATATCGGGTGCCGCAGCCCACGGTGCGTGTACGGCGGACGTACGCCCGCTCCCGTACGGGACCCGCTCAGAAGCGGGCGATGTCGCCGTGCGCCATACGGGGCGCCCGCCGCGGAGGCGTCCTCCCGCTCAGCAGAATCAACCGCGCGGCCCGATGCCGCTGCCCCGCATAAGGCTCCAGCAACGACAACATCACGGAGTCGTCCGCGTCCCGGTCCCCCGCCAGCGCCCACCCCACGATCCCCGGCAGATGCAGATCCCCCGTCGTCACCGAGTCCGCCGCCCCGTGACTGCGCTGCACCGTCTCCGCCGACGTCCACGGCCCGATCCCCGACACCAGCTCCAGCCGCGCCCGCGCCTCCTCCGGAGCCATCCGCACCGCCTCCTCCAGCCGCGCGGCGACCCGCACCGCGCGCAGCACCGTGGACGCCCGCTTGTCGTCGACCCCGGCGCGGTGCCACTCCCAGGAGGGGATCAGCGCCCAGGTGCGCGGCGCCGGCATCACCGCCATCCGCTCAGGGGCGGGCCCCGGCGCCGGCACGCCGAACGTGCGGACCAGCAGCCGCCACGCCCGGTACGCGTCCCCGGTCGTGACCTTCTGTTCCAGGATCGACGGGATCAGCGACTCCAGCACCAGGCCGGTGCGCAGCAGCCGCAGTCCCGGACGCCGGTGACGGGTGTGCGCCAGCAGCTTGTGCCGGGGGACGAAGGCGGACGGGTCGTCGGCGGCCCCGAGCAGCTCCGGCAGCTGCTCCAGGAGCCAGTCGGCGCCGGGGCCCCACGCCTCGCCCCGGATCCCGTCGCCCCGCTGCGTGACCCGGAGCGTCCCCGGGCCGACGGGCGTCAGGCTGGTCCGCCACGCCGCTCCGTCCGGGGTCGTCCGGAACGTCGGATCGCCGGTGCCGCGCCGCAGCGGCCCGAGCACCAGGCCCAGGTCGAGGGGGCCGTCCGGCACCCAGGTCCGCACCCGCGCGGCGGCCGGTGCCTGGCGCGGAACCCGCGCGGGCACGACCACATGGCCGCCGCGCACGGTGGTCCGCGTCGGGCGGGGAGCGAAGCGTCCGGCCACGAGTCATCCCTGGGGTGAGAGCGAAGAGCACCTACGAGGGTAGGCGCCCGCGCGCCGGGCTCACCGCACCTCGATGAAGCGTCCCGCGTCACGATCGGGCCGCGGGCGGGGATCCTCGGCAGGGTGGCCCACCGCCACCGCGCCCATCGGGTCCCAGTCGGCGGGCAGGTCCAGGACCTCCCGGACCACGTCACGGCAGAACATCGTCGACGACACCCAGGCCGACCCCAGCCGCTCGCCCGCGAGGGCCACCAGGAAGTTCTGCACGCCCGCGCCCGTGGCGACGACGAACATCTCCCGCTCCGCGCCGTCCCGGCGGACGTCGCCGTAGTGGTGCGAGCCGTCCATGACCAGGCAGGGCACGACCAGGTACGGCGCGTTGCGCAGGACGTCACCGCGGCGGATCCGCTTGGCGACGGACTCCTCCGTCTTGCCGTCGCGGCGCAGGTCGGCGATCCACGCGTCACGCATGGCGTCCAGCAGCCGGGTGCGGGACTCGGGGGACTCGAGGAGGACGAACCGCCACGGTGTCGTGTGGTGGGGTGCCGGGGCCGTGACGGCTGCGGCCACCGCGCGGCGCACCGCGCCGGGGTCGACCGGTTCGTCCGTGAAGGCCCGCACCGTACGGCGCTGGGCGACCGCCTGGCGGACCGCCTCGGACGTGCCGAGGCGGAACATGTCGTCGCGCGCGCCGCGGACCAGCGCCCGGGCGCCCTCGCTGTCGTCGGGGGCCACCGTGTGCGGCAGGCCGCGGACCACGGCCACCGGGAGGCCGGCCGTCTTGCCCTTGACCAGGTCGCCCGCCGCGGCGAGCTCGTCGGCGGTGGCGACGACCGTGGCGGCGAGCGGGTTGCCGTGCGCGTCGGTCCCGCCGCGCAGGTCGTCCAGGACGCGGACGCCCGCGGCGCCGATCGCCACGTCGGTCAGTCCGGCGCGCCAGGGGCGGCCGGAGGTGTCGGTGACCAGCACGCCGACCTCGACGCCGAGCGCGTCGCGCAGGCCCCCGCGGATCGTGCGCGCGGAGGCGTCCGGGTCCTCGGGCAGCAGGAGGACCGTGCCGGGAGGTGTGTTGGAGGCGTCGACCCCGGCCGCGGCCATGACCAGGCCCTGCCGGTTCTCCACGATGCGCAGCGGGCCGCGGCGGGCCACCACGCGCACCGTCTCCGCGTCGATCGCGGCCTCCCGGTCGGTGGCCTCGACGACCCGGCCCTCGGCCTTGGAGACGATCTTCGAGGTGACCAGCACGACGTCGCCGTCGGCCAGGTCGGGTGCGGAGGCCGCGATCAGCTTGGCCAGGTCGTCGCCGGGCCGTACCTCGGGCAGGCCGGGCACCGCCCAGACCCGGTAGCCGCCGGGGGCCGGATTCGCCTCGCTCATGCCGTCCGGACCTCCTCGGCCAGGGCCAGCGCCTCCCGGGCCATCCCGGCGGCGGCGTCCACGTCGGTCATCATCAGCGGTACGGCCCGGCAGCGGATGCCCGCCGCCTCGACCCGCTCCACCCAGGCCGCGTCGACGGTGTCGACCAGCCAGCCGTCCAGCAGCCCGGAGCCGTAGTGCTCGGCGACGGCGGCGGCGGTGGACTCCACGCCGACGGCGGCGAGCACCTTGTCGGCCATGCCGCGCACGGGCGCGTCCCCGACGATCGGCGACAGGCCGACCACCGGCACGCCCGCGTCGGCGATGGCCTCGCGGATGCCGGGCACGGCGAGGATGGTGCCGACCGACACCACGGGGTTGGACGGCGGGAAGAGGACGACGTCGGCCTCGGCGATCGCCTCCAGGACGCCCGGGGCGGGCTTGGACTGCTCCGCGCCGACCGGCACGACCGCCTCCGCGGGCACCGAGGCGCGCAGCCGCACCCAGTACTCCTGGAAGTGGACCGCCTTGCGCTCGCCGTCGAGCTCGACCGCCACGTGCGTCTCGACGCGGTCGTCGGTCATCGGGATGAGGCGCACGCCGGGCTGCCAGCGGTCGCACAGCGCCTCGGTCACCGCGCTGAGCGGGAAGCCTGCGCCCAGCATCTGCGTGCGCACGATGTGCGTGGCGAAGTCGCGGTCGCCGAGCCCGAACCACTCCGGGCCCACGCCGTACGCCGCGAGTTCCTCCTTGAGGTGGAAGGTCTCCTCGCTCCGCCCCCAGCCCTGCTCCTCGTTGATACTGCCGCCGAGCGTGTACATCACCGTGTCGAGGTCCGGGCAGACCTTCAGCCCGAAGAGGTGGATGTCGTCCCCGGTGTTGCCGATGACCGTGATGTCCGCGTCCGGCACGGCCCGCTTCAGACCACGCAGGAAACGGGCACCGCCGATGCCGCCTGCCAGAACCACAATGCGCATGGGGCCATCCTCGCAGGCCGCTACGACATCGCGTCAGCCAGTCACCGGACCGGTGCCGGACGCGCCTCGCAGTGCGGGGCGGCGGGGGAGGCCGCGGCCGGGCGGAGCCGGGAGGCGGGGTGCATCGGCATCTCGGTCAGGCCCGGGTAGTAGACGTGCAGGCTGACCGCGGGTTCCAGGGCGTCGTTGACGACGTCGTGCGCGTAGCCGGGCGCGAACACCCTCTGGGTTCCGGCGGCCAGCACGCGCGTGCCGTGGTCCGTGCGTTCGGTCAGGGTGCCGGCCAGGACGGTGAACACGCCGGAGGAGTGGCCGTGGTCGTGCGGTCCGCTGCCCTGGCCGGGCACCCAGGACAGCAGCCACACCTCGTAGCCGGGGCCGGTGCGCAGCCGGTGGTACCAGCGGGTGGTGGCGTCGTACCGCACGAGGGGCTCCCACCGGGCGCGGTCGGCGGCGATGGCGCGGGCCAGTCCGGCGAACTCGGCGACGGTGGCCGGGTGTTCACGCGGCGGCTGGAGCAGGTGCGGGACTTCGAGGATGTCACCGGCGATCTGGAGGTCGCTGTCGCTGTTCATGGGATACGGGGGTCCTCGGCGCAGATAAGGAGGGGGTGGGGGGTGTCACGCCGCGTCGGGCCCGGATCGCGGGCGGCGGCAGGGGTGCCCCGGTGGGAGCGGGTGGAGACAGCGGCCGCGTCGTGGCGATGCGGCGGGGCGGGAGCGGTGGGCTCAACAGCCGGTACAGCGACAGCTACAGCGAGCGCGGGCAGCACCGAGGTACCCGGCGGAGCGGGTCGAGGTGAGTGCCGAATTCGCGAGCATGCCCACAAGGACAGCCGTTCACTCCACCCCTGTCAACTCGACGCCCGGTATGTGGGATCGGGTTCACCTCATCCGGTGCATCTCAGAGGCGAAAGGTTTGCTCAGCCGCTTCCCGGGACACAAGGTGCGCACGGCCGGGCGCCCTGTGCGCCGTTGCGATCTCGTGATCCAACTGTGATCCAGTTCGCTTCGACGCGGGTGTCGGAACGAGATCGATTTCCAGGGCGTCCTCCCCTATGAGGCTCTGTGTAGGGCTGGACGTCTTCGTGGGTCTCACACGTGCGTCAAGGTTTAGGGTGATTTGAACACTTTCCGCTCGGCCTTGGTTCCGCAGAGTGAATAAGGGGCTCAATAGCAGATCTCGGCTTGACTCGCCCGGAGCAGCAGACTTGTAATTTCACTCGTGTCGTTCAGCCGGAATCGGTAACGGCTACATCACGGGGACGCGAAAAGACTGACGAGGGGCGCACATGACCGAGCTGGTGCAGCAACTGCTGGTCGACGACGCGGACGAGGAACTCGGCTGGCAGGAGCGCGCACTGTGCGCCCAGACCGACCCCGAGTCCTTCTTCCCCGAGAAGGGCGGCTCCACCCGGGAGGCCAAGAAGGTCTGCCTCGCCTGCGAGGTCCGTTCCGAGTGCCTCGAGTACGCCCTCGCCAACGACGAACGCTTCGGCATCTGGGGCGGTCTGTCCGAGCGTGAGCGCCGGCGCCTCAAGAAGGCCGCCGTCTGACGGGCGACGTGTCACCACCGCGCCCCGTCACTCCGTACATACACACGCTTCTTCGTACAAACGTCACTTAAGGCCCGTCGCCGGTGGGTTGTCCACAGGCGACGGGCCCCCTTGTTGTCCAGCCGATAGTGTGGGCGCTCGTCCGCGACGCCCCGCCGCCCCCACCGGGCACGGGTGTCCCCACAGTCCATTCGAACCGGGGCCCGTACCTCGATGTCCGTGCACAGCCACCCGGCAGCCCGTCAAGACCTCGCTGCCGCACCAGAGTTCCCGCGTCACGTGGTGACCGCGGTCCTCGTCACCCACGACGGCGCCCGCTGGCTGCCGGACGCGCTCGCCGGGCTGCTCGGCCAGGAGCGCCCCGTCCAGTTCGCCATGGCCGCCGACACCGGCAGCGCGGACGACTCCGCCCGGCTGGTCACCGAGGCCCTGGGTGACGACCGCGTGCTGCACCTGGCCCGGCGCACCGGCTTCGGCCAGGCCGTCGAGGAGTGCCACCGTGGCGCCCCCCACCTCACCCCGGACGACCTGCCCTATCTGAAGCGGCCGAGCGGCTGGGACCCGGTCACGCGCAGCTGGCGCGACGACGCCTACGACCTGCCGGACCTGCCGCACGGCGAACCGGTCCAGTGGCTCTGGCTGCTGCATGACGACAGCGCCCCCGAGCCGGGCGCGCTGTCCGAACTGCTGCGCGTCGTGGAGAACGAGTACGAGCTCGGCCGCGAGGACGTGGCCGTCGTCGGCCCCAAGCTCCGCGGCTGGTACGACCGCAGGCAGCTGCTCGAGGTCGGCGTCTCCATCGCCAACTCCGGCCGCCGCTGGACCGGCCTGGACCGCCGCGAGCAGGACCAGGGCCAGCACGACCACGTACGGCCGGTGCTGAGCGTGTCCACGGCCGGCATGCTCGTCCGCCGCGACGTCTTCGAACAGCTCGGCGGGTTCGACCGGCACCTGCCGCTCATGCGTGACGACGTCGACCTGTGCTGGCGCGTCAACGCGGCCGGCTACCGGGTGCTGGTCGCGCCCGAGGCGGTCGTCCGGCACGCCGAGGCCGCGTCCCGCGAGCGCCGCACCGTCGACTGCGTGGGCCGCACCGCCGCCTCCCCGCACAAGGTGGACAAGGCCGGCGCCGTCCACACCCTGCTCGTCAACACCCGTACCGCCGCCCTGCCCTGGGTGCTGCTGCGGATCTTCCTCGGCACCCTGCTGCGGACCCTCGCCTACCTGGTCGGCAAGGCGCCCGGGCAGGCCGTCGACGAGATCCGCGGCCTCATGGGTGTCCTGCTGCGCCCCGAGCGCGTCCTCGCCGGACGCCGTGACCGCGGCAGCCCTCAGGTCGACAAGGACGAACTGCGGCCGCTGTTCCCGCCGCCCGGCGCGACCGTCCGCGTCACCGTGGAACAGGTCGCGGGCAACCTCGTCGGCCGCTCCGACCCCGAGGCCGTCTCCGGCGCGGGCCGGCACGGCAGCGGACTGGAGTCCGGGCCCGGCGGCGACGACGCCGACTTCCTCGAGGTGGAGCAGTTCGCCCGCCTCAAGCGCGTCGCCCGCCGGCCCGGCCCGGTGCTCTTCCTGCTCCTGCTGCTGGTGTCCCTGGTGGCCTGCCGTCAGCTCCTCGGCGGCGGCGCGCTGGCCGGCGGTGCCCTGCTGCCCGCGCCAGCCGACTCCGGCGGCCTGTGGGCCCGCTACACCGACGCCTGGCACGCCGTGGGCGCCGGCGGCACCGGTACGGCTCCGCCCTACCTGGCGATCCTCGCGGCGCTGGCGTCCCTGCTGCTCGGCTCCACCGGCCTCGCCGTCACCGTCCTGCTGGTCGGCTCGGTGCCGCTGGCCGGCTTCACCGCGTACTTCGCCTCCCGCCCGCTCGTCGAGTCCCGGCTGCTGCGCGCGTGGGCGGCCGTCGCCTACGCCTTCCTGCCCGCCGCGACCGGCGCCCTGGCCTCCGGCCGCATCGGCACCGCCGTGCTCGCCGTCCTCCTGCCCCTGCTCGCCCGCGCCGGCATCGCCGCGAGCGGCCTCACCGCCCCCGACGGCCGCGGCAGCTGGCGCGCCACCTGGGCGTACGCGCTGCTGCTCACCGTCACCACCGCGTTCACCCCGATCGTGTGGCCCATCGCGCTGGTCCTCGGCATCGGCGTGCTGGTCCTGCGCAGGACCGACCTCAAGACGTACGGCCCGCGCTTCCTGGCGCAGTTCGGCAGCCCCCTGCTGGTCCTCGCCCCCTGGTCGCTGTCCCTGCTCCCGTTCGGCTTCTTCAAGGAGGCCGGCCTGCCGTACGGGCCGTCGGCCGCCTCCGCGCTCGACCTGCTCGGCGCCGGCCCCGGCGGGCCGGGCACGAGCGGCGGGCTGCTGCTGATCGGCCTGGTCCTCGCCGCGCTCGCCGCCCTGCTGCGCGCCGAGCGCCGTACGCCCATCCTCACCGCGTGGACGGCCGCCCTGGTGGGCCTCGTCTTCGCGGTCCTGTCCAACAACTCCGCCTGGGCCGGCCCCGCCACTCTCGTCTACGGCATCGCGCTGCTGGCCGCCGGCACACTGGGCGCCGACGGGGCGCGCGCGCGGGTCGCGGAGCAGAGCTTCGGCTGGCGCCAGCCGGTCGCCGCCCTGATCGCTCTGGCCTGCGCCGTCGGCCCGCTGGTGCTCGCCGCCGGCTGGATGGTCCGCGGCGCCGACGGGCCCGTCGAGCGGCGCGACCCCGTGCAGGTGCCGGCGTTCGTCGCCGAGGAGAGCGCCACCCGCGACCAGGCCCGCACCCTGGTCCTCGACACCGACTCCTCCGACCACGTCGGCTACGTCCTGGTGCGCGGCTCCGGCGCCCGTATGGGCGACGCGGAGATCACCGCCCAGGACGGCGAGAACAAGCTGCTCGACGGCGTCGTCGCCAACCTCGTCGCGGGCTCCGGCGCGGACCAGGCCGACGAACTCGGCGGCTTCGCCGTCCGCTACGTCCTGGTGCACCGGGGGGCCCCGCGCGAGGTCACCCGGGTGCTGGACGCCACCCCCGGTCTGAGCCGGCTCAGCCAGCGGGCGGGCGGCGCGCTGTGGCGGGTCGACCGGCAGGTCGCCCGCGCGACCGTCGTGCCCGCCGAGGGCAGTGGCGCCGCACCCGAGCCGGTGGCCGCGGGACCGGTCGAGATCCACACCGAGATCCCGGACGGCGAGGAGGGCCGCGTCCTGCGCCTGGCGGACACCGCCGCGGAGGGCTGGACCGCCACCCTCGACGGCAAGCCGCTCACCCGCACCACCGTCGACGGCTGGGCCCAGGGCTTCGAACTCCCCGCCTCCGGCGGCAAGCTCGACGTCACCTACGAGGACCCGTTCACCCACACCGCCTGGCTGTGGGCGCAGGGCCTGCTCGCCGTCGTCCTCGTCGTCATGGCCCTGCCCGGCCGGCGCCGTGACATCGACGACGACCTGCCGGAGGAGGCACCCGTCCCGGCCGAGGCCGTGGCCGGAGAGGGCCGCCGGGCCCGCCGGCTGCGCGCCCAGGCCGAGGCGGAGGCCACGGCGGCGGAAGGCACCGACGGCGCCGAGCACGCCGACGGCGAGCGGTTCCCCGACGGCGCCGAGTACACCGGCGGCACGGAGGCGGACGGCGGCGTGCCCGCCCCGCCCGAGCACCCCCCGGCCCCGCCGGAGCAGCCCCCGGCGCCCGTCCCGCACCAGGGCGACTACGGCGACTGGGACCAGGCGCGGTACCAGAACGCCGACTACGACGAGAACGCCTACGCGGCGGCCCCCTACCAGCAGTACCCGGCCGGCACCGACGCCTACGGCGGCCAGTACCAGGCGGACGGCTACCCGCAGCAGGACGGGACGTACGACCCGTACTCCTACGGCACCCCGCAGCAGGGTTACGACCAGACGTATCCGCAGGGCTACGACCCGAACTACACGCAGGGCCACGACACTCCGTACGACCCGCACGGCACGGGCAACGAGCGTCCCGACGGGAGCCAGCAGTGAACCGCACCACCCTGTCCCTGATCGCGGGCGCGACGGCGCTCGCCGCCGTCACCGGCTTCGCCGCGGTCTCCGCCCCGGACGCCGGGTCCGCCACGGAGCGGACCGGGGCGGCGGCCACCCTCCCCGTGGAGCGCACCGGCCTGCTGTGCCCGCGGCCCAGCATCTCCGACCTGGCCGAGACGACGTACACCTCGTTCACCCCGGTCACGCAGGGCGCGGAGAGTGAAGGCACGGCCGCGCTGCGGTCGGCCGCCGAGCAGTCGGCCCCGGACGAGGCGACCGGCGACGGCGAGAAGGACGAGAAGGACGGCGATCAGGCCGACGACGGCGAGCAGGACGAGAAGGACGGCGAGAAGGGCGACAAGGACGCCGAGGACGGCAAGGGGAGCGCGAACGGCGGCAAGGGCGGCACGGCCGACAAGCCCGTGCTGCAGCTGGGGGAGCCCGGCAAGCCGGTGACCGAGGACGCCTCCGGTGCCGAGGCCCCCGCCCTCATCGGCACCGCCGACGGCCGCTTCGCATCCGGCTGGACCGCGCAGCAGACCACCGAGGTGGCCGCCGGGACCGGCCGGGGGCTGCAGGGTGTCGCCTGCACGGCCGCCGACACGCAGTTCTGGTTCCCCGGCGCCAGCACCGACGACAGCCGCACCGACTACGTCCACCTGACCAACCCGGACGACTCCGCCGCCGTCGTGGACATCGAGCTGTACGGCAAGAACGGCGCGCTCAAGACGACGGTGGGAGAGGGCATCACGGTGAAGCCGCGCTCCGCCGAGCCGGTCCTGCTGTCCACGCTCACCGACGAGAAGCAGACCGACGTGACCGTGCACGTGGTGGTGCGCAGCGGCAGGGTCGGCGCCGCCGTGCAGGCCCTGGACGACGAGCTGGGCGGCGACTGGCTGCCCGCGTCGGCCGACCCGTCGGGCAGCCTGGTCATGCCCGGCATCCCCAAGGACGCCACCGCCGTGCGGCTGATCGCCTTCACCCCCGGCGACTCCGACGTGGACCTGAAGGTGCGTCTGGCCTCCCCGTCCGGACTGATCACTCCGGCCGGCAACGAGACGCTGCATGTCAAGGGCGGCATGACGGCCGGGTTCGACCTGGGCGACCTCACCCGCGGCGAGGCGGGCTCCCTGGTGCTGACGGCGTCGGACCGCTCGGTGCCGGTGGTGGCGGCCGTGCGGGTGCTGCGCGGCAAGGAGGGCAAGCAGGAGACGGCGTTCATCCCGGCGGCCCGGCCGGTCGAGACGCGCGCGACGGCGCTGGACAACACCGCCAAGGGGGCGACGCTCTCGGTGACCTCGCCCGAGGGCACCGCCGAGATCAAGGTGACGGCGTCGGCGGGCACCAAGGGCGGTACGCCCGCGACCAAGACGTACACCATCACGTCGGGTACCACGCAGGACATCCAGGCGCCCGTGCCGGCGGGTGTGAAGGGCACGTACGCGCTGACCGTCGAGCCGCAGGCCGGCACCACCGTCTACGCCTCACGCACCCTGTCCTCGACGGAGGGCGGTGTCCCGTTCTTCACGGTGCAGCCGCTCCCCGACGACCGGGGGATGGTGGCGGTGCCGGACGCGAGCGAGGACCTGTCGGTCCTGCAGCGGTAGCCGTACGGCCGGGCGTCCCCCCGGGGCGGTGGGGGTGCCCTCAGTCCTCCCCGTACCGGGGGTCGACCGTCTCGGGGGTGAGTCCCAACAGGTCGGCGACCTGCTCGACCACGACCTCGTGGACGAGCGCCGCCCGCTCGTCACGGCCCTTGGAGCGGATCTCGACCGGCCGCCGGTAGATCACCACGCGCGCCGGGCGTCCCTCGCGCGCGGTCACCGTCCCGCCGAGCGGGACCGTCTCGTCGCTCCAGCCCGCGCCTGCCGCGCCGTCCACCCGGGGCACGTCCAGCACCAGGAAATCGATGTCGGCGAGCTGCGGCCAGCGCCGCTCCAGCCGCTCCACCGAGTCCTGCACCAGATCCGCGAACGTCTCCGCCCGGCTGGCGGCCAGCGGAACCTGGGGAGGCGCGATCGGGCCGCGCATGCCCCGGCCGTGTCGATCACGGCGTCGGGGCCCGGGGCCTGCTGGGCGAGGGGTTACGGGGCTGTCCATCACAGCGAAGGGTAGTCGCCGTGTCGCCGCCCCGCCCGACGCCCACACGCCTTCCGGCCGACCCGCACGCCATGTCACAACATGACCATTCCAGCCAAGCTTGGGCTCGATTCCATATCTCTCCGGGACCGATGACCTCTAGGCATTTGACGGTGTTTGTGCCAACTGGTGACCGCAATCAGAACCGTCTGGGCGTCTGCGGCCCGCCGTCCGGGCAGGTCACAGACGTGTGCCCAAAGGGGTATGTGGGGCGTTTCACACCCCGACACGGGGGAGTGACCTGGTGGAGAGTCGTCGCGGCCCGCTCAAGAGTGCGGTACCGTCCAACGTCGTGAGCCCTGTACGTCGCTGTTCGCGCACCGCCTGCGGCCGTCCCGCCGTCGCGACGCTGACGTACGTCTACGCCGACTCGACCGCGGTCCTCGGCCCGCTCGCCACCTACGCCGAACCCCACTGCTACGACCTGTGCGCCGAGCACTCCGAGCGGCTCACCGCGCCGCGTGGCTGGGAGGTCGTCCGCCTGCTCGACGGGTCCGCCCCGGCGCAGCCCAGCGGGGACGACCTGGAAGCGCTTGCCAACGCCGTGCGCGAGGCGGCCCGCCCTCAGGAGCGGGCGGCCGGGGCCGGCGGCGCGCGTGGCGCGGACCCGATGGAGGTCGCGCGCCGCGGTCACCTGCGGGTCCTGCGCTCCCCGGACAACTGACACCACGCGCCCCGCGCGGCGCGTCACCGTCCGCGGGCCTCCGTCGTCACATCCCTTCACCGCACACCCATTGACGCCTCCTTGTCGCGGACACGACCATTCCGGTGACCCCGCGAGAAATCGCTTTCGCATGGCGGAATCCGGGAGGCGCACGTGTACGTCCAGGAACTGGAACCCGTCGCAGGATCGCTCGGCCTCTCCGCGCTCGTTGCGGCCCTGCCCCTGGTGACCGTGCTGGTGCTGCTCGGTGGCGTCCGCCTGAAGGCCCATCTCGCGGGCCTGACCGGCCTGGCGGTGGCCGTCGCCGTGGCCTGGCTGGCGTACGGCATGCCGCTGGACCAGACGCTCTCCAGCGGCGTCCAGGGAGCCGTCTTCGGGCTCTTCCCCATCATGTGGATCGTCGTCAACGCCCTGTGGATCTACCGGATGACCGTCCGCACCCGCCACTTCGACATCCTGCGCCGCTCCTTCGGCCGCCTCTCCGACGACCCCCGCATCCAGGCCCTCGTCATCGCGTTCTGTTTCGGCGCCCTGCTGGAGGCCCTGGCGGGGTTCGGCGCCCCCGTCGCCATCTCCGCGGTGATGTTGGTCGCCCTCGGTTTCGACCCCGTACGCGCCGCCGTGGTCGCGCTGGTCGCCAACACCGCGCCGGTGGCGTTCGGCGCGATGGGCACGCCGGTGGTCACGCTCGCCCAGGTGACCGGGCTGCCGCTGGACTCCGTGGCGTCCGTGGTGGGCCGTCAGACCCCGCTGCTGGCCCTCGTGGTGCCGCTGGTGCTGGTCTGGCTGGTCGACGGCCGGCGCGGACTGCGCGAGACGTGGGTACCGGCCCTGGTCTGCGGCGTGGCGTTCGCCGTGGCGCAGTTCGCCGCGTCGAACTACGTCTCCGCCCAGCTCGCCGACATCGGCGCCGCGCTGGCCGGGGCCGGCGCCCTGATGGCCGTCCCCCGCGCCCGCGTCCCCGCCGCCGAGTCCGTACGGACCTCGGTGCTGACCGGCACCCGCAGCGAGGAACTGGACGCGGAGGACCCGCGCGGGGAGGTGCTGCGGGCCTACGCCCCCTACGCGCTGATCGTCGCGATCTTCGCCGTGGCGCAGATCCCCGTGGTGAAGGACTGGCTGGCCGGCGCCACGCAGACCTACGACTGGCCCTTCCTGGACGTCGCAGGACCGGACGGCGAGCCCGTCGGCGGCAACATGTTCAGCCTGCCCGTCGTCTCCACCGGCGGGACGCTCGTGCTGTTCGCCGGACTGGCCACCGCGGCGGTCCTCAAGGTGCCCGCGCGCGTGGCGGTCAGGGAGTGGCTGGCGACCGTGCGCGAACTGCGGTTCGCCCTCCTCACGGTGACCAGCGTCCTCGCCCTCGCCTACGTCATGAACCTCTCCGGCCAGGCCGCGACCATCGGCCACTTCGTCGCGGCGGCCGGGGCGGGGCTCGCCTTCCTCTCCCCGGTGCTGGGCTGGTTCGGCGTCGCCGTGTCCGGCTCGGACACCTCCTCCAACGCCCTCTTCGGCGCCCTCCAGGTCACCGCCGCCCAGCAGTCCGGCCTGTCGCCCGACCTGCTCGCCGCCGCCAACAGCTCCGGCGGCGTGCTCGGCAAGATGATCTCGCCGCAGAACCTCACCATCGCCTGCGCGGCCGTCGGACTGGCGGGCCGCGAGGGCGACCTGCTGCGCAAGGTGCTGCCCTGGAGCCTCGGCCTGCTGCTCGTGATGTGCCTGATCGTGGTGGGCCAGAGCACGGCGGTGCTCGGCTGGATGCTGCCCTGACCGGACCGGAGGACGGGTTGTCCACAGGTACCGGCGGGCCGTTTGTCCACAGGTCCGCCGGGCACCGCGCCGGAGCGTCACGGCCTGCGGGTAGTTTGTGGTGACCGACAGGACCTCCGGAAGGGCTGGCCGTGGCTGCTGATCTCTCGCAGATCGTGAAGGCGTACGACGTGCGCGGGGTCGTCCCCGACCAGTGGGACGAGTCGCTCGCCGAGCTCTTCGGCGCCGCCTTCGTCCGGGTGACCGCCGCGACCGCCGTCGTCACCGGCCACGACATGCGCCCCTCGTCCCCCGGACTGTCGGCCGCCTTCGCCCGCGGAGCGGCGGCCCAGGGTGCGGACGTGACCGAGATCGGCCTGTGCTCCACCGACCAGCTGTACTACGCCTCGGGCGCACTGGACCTGCCCGGCGCGATGTTCACCGCCTCGCACAACCCGGCGCGGTACAACGGCATCAAGCTGTGCCGCGCGGGAGCCGCACCGGTCGGCCAGGACACCGGCCTCGCGGACATCCGGGCCCTCGTCGAGGAGTGGAGCGACGCGGGCGCCCCCACGCCGGCCCCCGGCACCGGGAAGGTCACCCGGCGCGACACCCTCGACGACTACGCGGCCCACCTGCGCTCGCTCGTCGACCTCACCGGCATCCGCCCCCTCAAAGTCGTCGTCGACGCGGGCAACGGCATGGGAGGGCACACCGTCCCCACCGTTTTCGCCGGACTGCCGCTGACCCTCGTCCCGATGTACTTCGAGCTCGACGGCACCTTCCCCAACCACGAGGCCAACCCGCTCGACCCGGCCAACCTCGTCGACCTGCGGAAGCGGGTCCGCGAGGAGGGCGCCGACCTCGGCCTGGCCTTCGACGGCGACGCCGACCGCTGCTTCGTCGTGGACGAGCGCGGCGAACCGGTCTCCCCCTCCGCCGTCACCGCCCTGGTCGCCTCCCGCGAACTGGCGCGCAACGGCGGCAAGGGCACCGTCATCCACAACCTGATCACCTCCTGGTCCGTCCCCGAGGTCGTCCGGGAGAACGGCGGCACCCCCGAGCGCACCAGGGTGGGCCACTCCTTCATCAAGGCCGAAATGGCCAGGACCGGCGCGATCTTCGGCGGCGAGCACTCCGCCCACTACTACTTCCGCGACTTCTGGAACGCCGACACGGGCATGCTGGCCGCCCTGCACGTCCTCGCCGCGCTCGGCGAGCAGCAGGGCACGCTGTCCGCGCTGGTCGACCGGTACGACCGCTACGCCGGCTCCGGCGAGATCAACTCCACCGTCGACGACCAGGCCGCCCGGATCGCCGCGATCAGGGCCGCCTACGAGGGCCGCGAGGGCATCACCCTCGACGAACTGGACGGCCTCACCGTCACCGCCGCCGACTGGTGGTTCAACGTCCGCCCCAGCAACACCGAACCGCTGCTGCGGCTGAACGCCGAGGCCCGGGACGAGGCCACGATGACCCGCGTCCGGGACGAGGCCCTCTCTCTGATCAGGGCGTAGTCCCCCGCACCGCCGACGGTCACGGCAGCGGGACCGCAGGCGCGCGGAGGACCTCCGCGGCGGTCCGCCCCGGACCCGCCGCGCGACCCCCCACCAGCGGTACCCTGACCAGCACATCCACCAGCGAAGGGACCCTCATGCCTCTCGAAGCCGGCCTTCTGGAGATCCTGGCCTGCCCGGCCTGCCACTCCCCCCTCGAGGAGCAGGACACCGAGCTGGTCTGCACCGGCCAGGATTGCGGTCTGGCCTACCCCGTCCGCGACGGCATCCCCGTCCTCCTCGTCGACGAGGCCCGCCGCCCGGCATAACCGGAGCCGCACGCCCCGGAGCATCCCGCGTACCGCCGACGCCCCGCCGATCGGAGCCTGCCGCCCATGCTCGACGAATCGCTGCTCGACTCACCGGAGGGCCTCGCCGAGGCCGACCACCGCGCACTGCTCCGCGGCGCCGCCGAGGCCGGCGCCCGCGTCCGCACCGCGGCACGCCACGCCGCCGAGGCGGGCGTGGGCAACCTGAAGCCCGACGGCCGCCCCCGCGCCGTGCTGATCGCCGGTCCCGGCGCCGCCGCCACCCAGGCCGCCGACCTGCTCGGCACCCTGGCCGGCGCCGGCAGCCCGGTCACCCGCCTCGCGCCCACCGGCGTCGCGCCCGCCGCCGGCGCCCTGCGCTGGGAACTGCCGGGCTGGGCCGGGTCGGTGGACCTGCTCCTGATCGCCACCCCGGACGGCACCGAACCGGGCCTGTCCCTGCTCTCCGAGCAGGCGTACCGCCGGGGCCTCACCGTCGTCGCCGTCGCCCCCTCCGGCACCCCGCTCGCCGAGGAGGCAGGCGGCAACCACGGCCTGTTCGTCCCCATGGCGACCGCGCCCTACGACCACGACGAACCCCTCGCCGCCTCCGCACCCGGAGTGCTGTGGGCGCTCCTCACGCCGCTGCTCGCCCTGCTGGACCGCACCGGACTGCTCAGCGCGCCGCCGGAGGCCCTGGAGAAGGTCGCCGACCGCCTCGACGCCGTCGCCGAGCGCTGCGGCCCGGCCGTCGCCACGTACAGCAACGCGGCCAAGACCCTCGCCGCCGAACTCGCCGAGTCCCTGCCCGTCGTGTGGACCGAGGGCGTCTCCGCAGGCCCGGCCGGCCGGCGTTTCGCCGCCGCGCTCGCCGAGCTGTCCGGCACGCCCGCCGTGGTCGCCGAACTGCCCGAGGCCCTCGCCGCGCACAGCGCCCTGCTCGCCGGCCCGCTCGCCGCCGGCGCCGACCCGGACGACTTCTTCCGCGACCGCGTGGAGGAGGCACCCGCCCTGCACGCGCGCGTCGTGCTGCTCCGCGACCGGCCCCTCGGCGGCCTCACCGCCGCCCCCGCCGCCCGCGAGCTGGCCCTCACCCACGACACGCCGATCAGCGAGCTGGAACCGGAGGAGGGCGGCGAACTGGAGACCCTCGCGGAACTGATCGCCGTCACGGATTTCGCCGCCGTCTACCTCGCGCTCGCCTCGGCACCCCGCTGATGCCCGAGGCTGGCTGACCTCCCCGCGCGGGCGCCCGGCCCCGCGCGCCCGCACGAGAACCGGCAGAAGGAACGCAGAGAGCCCCATGGACCGCCTCGACAACACCGTCCGCCCCTACGCCTGGGGTTCCCCCACCGCCATCCCGCGGCTGCTCGGCACCGAACCGACCGGCGAACCGCAGGCGGAGATGTGGATGGGCGCCCACCCCGGCGCACCCTCGCGCACCGGCCGGGGCACCCTCGTCGAGGTCATCGACGCCGCCCCGGAGCGGGAGCTCGGCCCGGCCGCGGTCGCCAAGTTCGGACCCCGCCTGCCGTTCCTGCTCAAACTCCTCGCCGCGGGCTCCCCGCTGTCCCTCCAGGTCCACCCCGACCTGGCCCAGGCGCGCGCCGGTTATGAGGACGAGGAGCGCCGAGGCGTCCCCGTCAGTGCCCCGCACCGCAACTACAAGGATGCCAACCACAAGCCCGAACTGGTCTGCGCCCTCACCGAGTTCGACGGCCTGTGCGGCTTCCGCGACCCGCTGCACGCCGCCGAACTTCTCGACGGGCTCGGCGTGGACTCCCTCAAGCCGTACGTCGACCTGCTGCACGCCCGCCCCGAGGAGGCGGCGCTGCGCGAGGTGCTCACCGCCGTCCTCACCGCCGACCGCGAGGAGATGGCCCGCACCGTCACGGAGGCGGCCGCCGCCTGCGACCGCCTCGGCGGCGCCTACGCGCCCTACGCCGGCATCGCCCACCACTACCCCGGCGACCCCGGCGTCATCGCCGCGATGCTCCTCAACCACGTCCGGCTGCAGCCCGGTGAGGCGATGTTCCTGGGCGCCGGCGTCCCGCACGCCTACCTCGACGGCCTCGGCGTCGAGATCATGGCCAACTCCGACAACGTCCTGCGCTGCGGCCTCACCCCCAAGCACGTCGACGTCCCCGAACTGCTGCGCATCGTCCGCTTCGAGGCCACCGACCCCGCGGTGCTGCGCCCGGAGGCCGGCCCGGACGACGAGGAGGTCTACGAGACCCCCACCGACGAGTTCCGGCTCTCCCGCTACGTCCTGCCCGAGAGCGGCACCACCCACGACCTCACCCTCGCCACCCCGCAGATCCTGCTCTGCACCGCCGGCTCCGTACGGGCCGGAGAGCACGACCTGACGCCGGGCCACTCCGTCTTCGTCCCCGCGAGTGAGAAGGCCGAGGTGTCGGGTACCGGAACGGTCTTCCGGGCCACGGTCGTCGTCTGACCGGCGGGTGACCACGACCTGACGCGCCGTCGCCGGACGGGGCTGCAACAATGGCCCACCGTCACAGCACGGACAACGTTCCGACGGGCGTGCGCGCACGCCCGTCAGGACGCCCACGGCACACGAAGGGACAACGCGGACACATGAGCGCGTCAGGCGGTACCAAGGCGATCGTGGCGGCACTCGCCGCCAACCTCGCGATCGCGGTAGCGAAGTTCGTGGCGTTCCTCTTCAGCGGCTCCTCGTCGATGCTCGCCGAGTCCGTCCACTCGGTCGCCGACTCCGGGAACCAGGCCCTGCTGCTCGTCGGCGGCAAGAAGGCCCAGCGCAAGGCCACCCCGGAACACCCCTTCGGCTACGGCCGCGAGCGCTACATCTACGCCTTCCTCGTCTCCATCGTGCTCTTCTCGGTCGGTGGCATGTTCGCCGTCTACGAGGGCTACGAGAAGATCAAGCACCCGCACGAGCTGGAGCACTGGTACTGGCCGGTCGGCGTGCTGGTCTTCGCGATCATCGCCGAGGGCTTCTCCTTCCGCACCGCCATCAAGGAGTCCAACTCCCTGCGCGGGGGCCGCTCCTGGAAGGAGTTCGTCCGCCACGCCAAGGCGCCCGAGCTGCCGGTCGTCCTGCTGGAGGACCTCGGTGCGCTCGTCGGTCTGATCCTCGCCCTCGGCGGTGTCGGCCTGACCCTCGCCACCGGCGACGGCGTCTGGGACGGCATCGGCACCCTCTGCATCGGCGTCCTGCTCATCCTGATCGCCCTGGTGCTCGCCGCCGAGACCAAGTCCCTGCTGCTCGGTGAGTCCGCGGGCGCCGAGGAGACCCGGAAGATCGAGGCCGCCGTCGTCGACGGCGACACCGTCACCCGCATCATCCACATGCGCACCCTGCACCTCGGCCCCGAGGAGCTGCTGGTCGCCGCCAAGATCGCGGTGCGGCACGACGAGACCGCCACCGAGGTGGCCGCCGCCATCAACGCCGCCGAGTCGCGCATCCGCGAGGCCGTGCCGATCGCCCGAGTGATCTACCTCGAGCCGGACATCTACAGCGAGGCCGAGGCCGCCAAGGGCCCCGACCCCGAGGCCACCCCCGGCGGCCCCACCCAGGTGGACCCTGACCACTAGCGACCGCACACCACCGTCAGGCCGTTCCGGGACAGCCCCGCGCTTCCCAGAACGGCCTGATGTGTGCGCGGCCGGACTGGGGGCCGCCGGGTGGGTCGGTGTAGCTTGGGACGGAGCCAGACGTCGCTGCTGATGGCGGTCGGGCGGTCCCCCGCGGACCGGCCGAGGGAGAGAGGGCCTCCGACGGACTGCGCTGCGCGTACGCGGGCATGCCTGTGCCCTCCTCGGGCACCCCTGTGTCCGCCGCCGCGCAGACCAGCCGTACCCACCTCGACCCAACCCCGAGGAGCAGCTCGCAATGACGACTGTCGACAACCGACAGGACTTCAAGGTCGCCGACCTCTCCCTGGCCGAGTTCGGCCGCAAGGAGATCACCCTCGCCGAGCACGAGATGCCCGGCCTGATGGCGATCCGCAAGGAGTACGCCGACGCCCAGCCCCTCGCCGGGGCCCGCGTCACCGGCTCCCTGCACATGACCGTGCAGACCGCCGTCCTCATCGAGACCCTGGTCGCCCTCGGCGCCGAGGTCCGCTGGGCGTCCTGCAACATCTTCTCCACCCAGGACCACGCCGCGGCCGCCATCGCCGTCGGCCCGGACGGCACGCCCGACAACCCGCAGGGCATCCCGGTCTTCGCCTGGAAGGGCGAGACCCTGGAGGAGTACTGGTGGTGCACCGAGCAGGCGCTGACCTGGCCGGACAGCCCCACCGGCGGCCCGAACATGATCCTCGACGACGGCGGTGACGCCACCCTCCTCGTCCACAAGGGCGTCGAGTACGAGAAGGACGGCAAGGCCCCGTCCCCCGACACCGCCGAGTCGGACGAGCACCGGGTCATCCTCGAACTGCTCAACCGCACCCTGAGCGAGAACCCGCAGAAGTGGACCCAGCTCTCCTCCGAGATCCGCGGCGTGACGGAGGAGACCACGACGGGTGTGCACCGCCTGTACGAGATGCAGCGCGAGGGCACCCTGTTGTTCCCGGCGATCAACGTCAACGACGCCGTGACGAAGTCGAAGTTCGACAACAAGTACGGCTGCCGGCACTCGCTGGTGGACGGCATCAACCGGGCCACGGACGTGCTGATCGGCGGCAAGACCGCGGTCGTGTGCGGCTACGGCGACGTCGGCAAGGGCTGCGCGGAGTCGCTGCGCGGCCAGGGCGCCCGCGTGATCGTGACCGAGATCGACCCGATCTGCGCGCTGCAGGCGGCGATGGACGGCTACCAGGTCACGACGCTGGACGAGGTCGTCGACAGGGCCGACATCTTCATCACCACGACCGGCAACAAGGACATCATCATGGCCTCGGACATGGCCAAGATGAAGCACCAGGCGATCGTCGGCAACATCGGTCACTTCGACAACGAGATCGACATGGCCGGCCTCGCCAAGGTCCCCGGCATCGTCAAGGACGAGATCAAGCCGCAGGTCCACACCTGGACCTTCCCCGACGGCAAGAAGATCATCGTCCTGTCCGAGGGCCGTCTGCTGAACCTGGGCAACGCCACCGGCCACCCGTCGTTCGTGATGTCCAACTCCTTCGCGGACCAGACCCTGGCCCAGATCGAGCTGTTCACCAAGCCCGACGAGTACCCGACCGGCGTCTACGTGCTGCCCAAGCACCTCGACGAGAAGGTCGCCCGTCTCCACCTGGACGCCCTCGGCGTCAAGCTGACGACGCTGCGCCCCGAGCAGGCCGACTACATCGGTGTGAAGGTCGACGGCCCGTTCAAGCCCGACCACTACCGCTACTGAGCCGGCGCTCCCGACCGAGCCCCGAGGCAGGCCCCCGCACCCCCGTGCCGGGGGCCTGCCCCGTTGGCGGACCGGCGACCGGCCCAGCCCCTCACGACCCAGGACCCCCATGCCCCGCGGCCGCTATTCGCTCCACGATCCGCACGATCACACCCCCCTCGCCGAAGAGCACTTCCAGTGCGCCCCCAGCACCTCCGGCTGGCGCTACGTCTCCCAGCTCACCGCCCCCGACGGCGACCACCTGGGCTCGGTCGACCTGACCCTCGACACCCTCGGCCGGCCGCTCCGCCTGGAGCTCCACGCGTCGAGCTGGCAGGTCCGCGGCGCCGCCCTCGACGGCGTCACCTGGGTCCGTACCGACCCCACCGGAACCCACGCCACCGAAGGCAATGTGCGCGCCCACGCCTTCACCGGCTCGTCCCCCGCCTTCCTCGTCGCCACCGCCCGTCTCCTGCGCCTCACCCCCTCCGCCGCGGCCACCCGCGTACGCCTCGTCGCCTTCACCGATCCGGTCCTCGCTCCCCGCACCGTGGACCAGTCCTGGGCGTTGGCCGACAGAGAAACACACGCCACTGACAACGGCCCCCTGACGGTGGACACGTACCAGGTCACCGCCCTGGACACCGGCGAGCAGCACACCGTGCACCTCGCCGGCGACGTGGTGCTGGCAGCCCCCGGCATCGAACTCGAGGACCTCGAATCACCCCCGTCGGACCTCGGCTGACGGCACCGGCCGGAGGCGATGCCTACGCCGGCGGCACGAACCCCGTCGACGGCCCGTCGGCCCGCGCCGGCCCGCCCGACGAGGCCGCCTCCGGCCCCTCCGGCGGCACGACCGGCCGGACCACCGGGGCCGCGGCGACGGCGGGACCCGCGGGGGAGGACGGCACCGGCGGCCCCGCGCCCGGGGCAGACACGGGAGCGACGGCACCGCCGCCGAAGGCTCGCTGCGCCTCCCGCGTCTGCCGTTCGTGCAGCATCGCCGCCAGATACATCGCGGGTGGCAGCCCGGGCGGCACCGGCGCCCCGGTGCGTCCCGCCACGTCGGCCGCCAGCCGCTCCGCCATCGACCAGCCGACCTGCGGGTCGAGCTGCCGGATCCGCGTGAGGTACTGACGGACGGCGAGCCACAGACCGTCCGGTACCGCCGACAGGTCGAGCTCGGCGAAGCGGCCCGCGAGCCACGGCGGAGGCGGCGGCACGTAGCCGCCCGGCCCGGCCGGCACCCGCTCCCGCACCACCAGGGTTCCGGCGAACACGTCACCCAGACGGCGGCCGCGTGCCGACACCAGCGAGGCGACGCAGGCCACCACCCCGAACGTCATCAGGATCTCGATCACCCCGAGCAGCCCGCGCACAAGCGCGTGCCGGAACCGGATCGGCCCCCCGTCGTCCCGCACCACCCGCAGCCCGCACGCCATCTTCCCGAGCGACCGCCCGTGGCTCAGCGTCTCGACCAGGATCGGCCCGCCCACCAGCACCAGGACGAACGTCGCGATCGTCACCGCCGTCTGCGCCGCCCGGTCCAGCGAGGCCGTCGCCGCCACCAGAACAAGGGTCACCCCGACGTACGCGGCCACGGCCGCCGCCAGATCGAGCAGCACGGCCAGCCCCCTGCTGGGCAGCTTCGCGGGGCGCAGCTCCAACGCCACCGCCTCGCCCGTCACCAGCTCACTCACGCCCGCCGCCTTCCCTGGTCTGCCCTGGACACCGCCAGTCTGCCAAGCTGATGGCACCTCGCACCGCAGTACGAGCAGCGAATAGTCAGCTTGTCCTTCCCCCTCCGCCCGACCGCCGACGATCAGCCGAGGAGCAGGCACACCGATGGACCTCGACGTCTTCGTCTCCGCCCACCGTGCGGAGTGGGACCGCCTCGAAGCCCTGCTCAGGCGCCGGCGCCGCCTGACCGGCGCGGAGGCGGACGAACTCGTCGTCCTCTACCAGCGCGCCGCCACCCATCTCTCCCTCATCCGCTCGGCCGCGCCCGACCCCCAGCTGACCGGCCGGCTCAGCCAACTGGTGGCCCGGGCCCGCAGCGCCGTGACCGGCACCCGCCAGGCGTCCTGGCGCGACGTCACGCGCTTCCTGACCCACGGATTCCCCGCGGCCGTCTACCGCGCGCGTCACTGGTGGGTGCCGACGGCACTCCTCTCCACGGCCGTGGCGGCACTGCTCGGCTGGTGGATAGGCACCCACCCGGAGGTCCAGGCCTCGATAGCGGCGCCCGCGGAACTCCGCGAGATGACCCGCCCCGGCGGCCAGTACGAGACGTACTACTCGAGCAACCCGGCGACCTCCTTCGCCGCCCAGGTGTGGACGAACAACGCGTGGGCCGCGGCACTGTGCCTGATTCTCGGCGTGTTCCTGGGGCTGCCGGTCCTGTGGATCCTCTTCCAGAACATGCTCAACCTGGGTGTGGGCTTCGGCCTGATGTCCTCCGCCGGGCGCCTCGACACGTTCCTCGGCCTGGTCCTCCCGCACGGCCTGCTGGAACTGACCGCGGTCTTTGTCGCCGCCGGCACGGGCCTGCGTCTGGGCTGGACCGTGATCGACCCCGGCCCCCGCACGCGGCGCACCGCGCTCGCGGAAGAGGGGCGCGCCGCCCTCGCCATGGCGATCGGGCTGGCCCTGGTGCTCTTCGTGTCCGGGGCCATCGAAGGCTTCGTCACCCCGTCGGGCCTGCCCACCTGGGCCCGCATCACCATCGGTGTCGTCGCCGAGTTGGCCTTCCTCGCGTACGTCTACGTCCTGGGCTCCCGCGCCGTCCGATCCGGTGAGACGGGCGACCTTGACGCATCCGAGCGCAGTGCCGGCGTGCCCACCGCCGCCTGATGTGCGAAGGGCCCCGCGGAGCTGCTAGTGTCCTCTTCGCCCCACAGGAGCCGTTGACGCGGAGCCGGTGGGGAGGTAGATTAGAACAGTTGCCTGCAGATGGGTTCTGCCCCGGAAGGCTACGGTGAACATCTACTGGCTTCTCGCTGGGACTCAGATTCCGCGGAAGCACCCCCGATAAGTCGGAAAACGAAGGCCGGTCAATCCGCCCCGAAACTTCTGATAAAGTCGGAACCGCCGGAAAGGGAAAGCGCGAAAGCGCCGGCCTGGAAAGCACCGAGGAAATCGGATCGAAAAGATCTGATAGAGTCGGAAACGCAAGACCGAAGGGAAGCGCCCGGAGGAAAGCCCGAGAGGGTGAGTACAAAGGAAGCGTCCGTTCCTTGAGAACTCAACAGCGTGCCAAAAGTCAACGCCAGATATGTT